>JBOHYO010000442.1:0-5130 GCA_050737935.1 Rhodanobacteraceae bacterium | reverse complement strand
CGCCGATCAGGCGCTTGCGGGTGGTGTGGATCGCGAACTTGCCGAGGTCGGTGGCGATCCACTTGCGGCCGAGTTTTTCCGCCACCGCAGCGGTGGTACCGGACCCCGCGAAGAAATCGGCGACCAGATCGCCCTCGTTGCTGCTGGCGTTGACGATGCGTTCGAGCAAGGCTTCGGGTTTTTGGGTGGGGTAGTTCGTGTTCTCACCTGACGACGCGCCCATTCCGGTGATGTCGTCCCACAGTGTTTGCACTGCCACACCCGATCCGTCATCGAGGTATTGCTTACGTTGTGGGACGGTTCCGGGATTCGTCTGCACGACTTCACCGGTGTCAACCAGTTCCTGCATCTTGTGTTGGCTATACCGCCATGGGCGAGTTATTCCCATGACTTCATAAACTGGATTGCCCTTCGCTACCCCGCCTGGGCCGATCATGCTTATAAGTCGATAACGTCGACCAGTCTTTTCATCTGTGAACCTGTAGAACTGGCTGAGATACTCGTCGGTATATGGCAAGAACACAGTATGGAATGTATAAGCAGGTGTCTTCGCGTAGGCGAATACGGTGTCAGTGTTTGCTCCCATGAACTTGCTTCCTTGCCCCATATTTCCCTTGACCGTGTGGGCACGCTTCCAAGTGATTTCGTTGATGAAATGTTGGCGCCCAAACACTTCATCCATTGCCAAGCGAATGAACGAGTTCACCCGCCAATCGCAGTGCACATAAATGCTCCCATCCTCGGCCAGCAGATCCCGCATCAGGATCAGCCGCTCGTAGATCATGCTGATGAAGGAATCGGCGCCGCGGCCCCAGGTATCGCGATAGGCGATCTGCTCAAGCAGGTTCGGTTCCTTGTGGAAGGTCTCGCCGCCGACCTCGATGTCCATCGAGAAATCCGCGCCGACATCGAACGGCGGATCGATGTAGATCAGCTTCAGGCCATCCGCATCCTCGATCTGGCGGCGCAGTGCGCCGGCCTTCAATGAGCTCAGGATCAGCTTGTTGTCGCCCCAGATCAGCTTGTTGGTCCAGCCCTGAGTCTGCCGGCCGCGCGCGTCGAACAGTTGACCTTGCGCCCTGGTTTCCTTGCGCGGCTCGTCCACGTGTTCCAGCGTCTGGAACGGCAGCACCGTGGTGCACACGTCGCGGGTCTTGCCGTTCCACACCAGCTCCACCTCGCGCTTGTCGGCGAACAGCAGGAAGCGGTACTTCTCCGGCAATGGCTGGTTGCTGCGGATGAGTTCCGTGAGGTCGCGCTTCTCGGCGTCGGAAAGCTCGTAGGCAGGCTGGACGGTTTTGGGCATCAGGCGAGTTCCAATCCGTCGCCGCGGAAGAGTTCGAAGTCGTGGCGGTTCAGCGTTGCCAGCCGCGCGCCGTGCAGGATCGCGGTCGCCGCGATGACGCAATCAGGCAGCGAGCGCGAGCGGCGGCCGCTGTGGTTGAACAGGATGGAAGCGCGTTCTGCGACAGCGCGATCCACGGGTTCGACCGCGCCATCCAGAATCTGGTCCCAGATACGCACGGCTGCGCTACTGACAGGGCCGCACAGAAATTCGGCCCACGCCATGCCGGATACTGCCAGTAGCGCGCCTTCACCGCGCCAATGGACAATGCGTTTGCGCAGTGCATGCCCCGGTTCGAGCCCGAACACGAGTACGTTTGTATCCAGATGGATGGGCGCGTCCACAAGGTTAGCGCCAGACGTCGCGGCTGTGCTTGGCCCATTCCTTGAAATCCACGCCCGCCGCGGCCATCGCATCGCCAGCGTCGAAGAGTGCTTCCAGCAACGGATCGTGCCTTGCCTTGCGGGGTCGCCTCGCGGTGCCGGCCGCGCGTCCGACCGGCTCGTTGGCGGCTGCCAAACCGGTCGCAATGGCTTCGGCAACAATATCCTTCAGCTTGCGGTCGGTCGCGGCGGCACGCAGTTTGACCGCGCGCATCAGGTCGTCAGGGAGTTCCAGTGTCGTTTTCATCATAGCGTCCATAAAGCTGGGTTTATGGATAGTTTAGCTCATGCTGCGCACGAATAAACCAACCCTTCGGAAACTCCGAATGGTTCGTTCAGGTTCGAACCCCCGCCCATGAAGGTGTGCGTATGTGCGCGTCATCGTCAATCCTGCTGGTAGTCCCGGAACGTGGCCACCAGCCCCGCGAAGGTCGGCGGCTTGTGTGCCTCGAATCCGCCCTCGTCCACGTACACGAATCGATAGCTCGGACCGCCGTCGGCGTTGCTGGCCGAGGTGGCATCGCCGCACCATTGCGCCAGGCGTTTCATCTTCTGCGGCAGGTCGATTTCCTCGCGCCCCTTGGTCTCGACGATCCACCCGTTGCCGTCATCGGTCTTGACGATGAAGTCGGGGACGTAATGGGAAAGGTCGCCACCGGCCTTCACGTAGTCGATCTTGTAGCCGACCGCGAGGTAATTCTTGGCGAAGCTGGTGACGTCCGGCGCATCGTCGAGGAACTTCGCGAACGCCAGTTCGAAACCGCCGGCGTTGGGCTCGGCGACCATCTTGTTGAATACCGACTTCTTCGCAGGCAGGTAGGGGCGATCCTCGGTGCGGAACGGGCGCGTGTTCCTGAGCCGGATGTAATCCTCGATGCGCGCGTTGCCGCTGTCGCTGACGGTCAGGGCATTGATGGCCTTGCGGAAGTTGTCGAACAGCAGCTTGCCCGGTTCGGGTTCGGACAGGTTGCGCAGCACGACCGGGTCTTCCAGATCCACCGGCGAATTTTCGAACAGGTGGTCGCGAAGGAAGTCACGCACTTTCGGGTAGAGCGCGTCGTAACCGCCCACCAGCCGCATGTCCTTCAACAATTGCCGCGCAAAGAATGCGACCACCGAGCGATAGTCGGCGGGCCCTGCGCTGTCGAGATGGATCGTGTTATGGGCCGCGTCGTCGAGCATGGTCTTGAACACGATTTCGCGGGTCTGCTCGGGCGTGAATGGCTTCAGCGAGAGCTTATGATTCCCGAATTGCGATGGATCGAGGGCATCGAGATCCTTGAAGTCGCGGTGATACCGGCGCGCCAGCCGCGGGATTTCGATATCCAGCGCGTCGATGTCCTTGGATGCATTTTGCGCATCCACTTCCACCACCAACGAATCCTTGCGCTGCGCGCCACCGCCCATCGGGCGATATTCGAGCTGCACGCCTTCGCTCTGGATGGATTCGACGAATTCCATGAAAGCCGGCGTACCCATGACTGACACGGTTTCGGCGATGTTGCTGCCGAAATACATGCGGCGAAGGCCGCGGCCCAGCGTTTGTTCGGGAAGGATGTTGCTTTTCGACACGTAGGCCCGCAATCCTACGATGGTGGTGACGTTGCGCACGTCCCAACCTTCCTTGAGCATCAACACGCTGACGATGGCCTTGTACGGGCTTTGCCACGTATCGATATCGTTCGACGCCTTGCGCAGGATGGCGAGCTCTTCGTCTTTCTTGCTGCTGGCGGCCTCGCTGATCTCGCCGTTTTTCTTGGTGTGGATCACCAAAACGGCGCCGGCGAGTTCCGGCGCGATCCGTTCCAGGTGCGCGCCGACTTCGTCACAGTTGCGGGTGTCATCCACCATCACGAACAACACGGCTTTCTTGCCGAGCTTCTCGTTTTCCGCGTAGCTCTTGCGCCATTCCTCCACGCCGAGCTTCAGGTAATCCGCGTATTTCTCGCTGAAAACCGCACTCTTCTGTTCAGCAAGCCGGGCGCGACTGGCAGCATCCGGCAACACCGGATGCTTGACTACGTTCTGGTGGATGGCCTCGACCAGCGGATAGTCGGAAACCGTCTGCGCGAAGATGGCGCCATTGTCATGGCGTGGCGTCGCCGTGACATCGATCTGCAACGACAGGTACCCATCGCGCTGCAACATGCGGTGATGGATGTCCTGGATGGATTTGAACCAGGCCATCTTCGGATCGTGGATGTGGTGCGCCTCGTCATTGAAAACGGCAAGCTCGTCGATCTCGCGAACAATTTCACCCAGGTCGGTCTTGCTGTCCGTGGTCTTGCCGACCGGTTTCGGCCCGAACGGCGCCAGGAAATAATCCCGCAGGTCCTCGTCTTCAAGGGAGGGAATGTGTGGCTCGCCAAGGTAGACACGATGGATGTTGGTAAGGAACAGATTGCCGACGGGCCGTACCGCGCGCACTTCGTCCTGGATATGCAACGTGATCTGAAAGTCGTCGCGCCAGTTGCGGCCTTCAAAGCCGTTGTCCGGGAGTACCGGATCGTTGAAGAATACCTTCAGGCCATCGAAATCCGCTCGCAGACGGTCGAGGACGATGATGTTGGGTGTGATCAGCAGGAAGTTGCGCGACAGTCGGGAGTCGGGTTCGTAGAGCTTGTGGAAGTAGCTCCATGCGATCAGCAGCGACAGCACCTTCGTCTTGCCGGAGCCCGTCGCCATCTTGACGACGTAGCGCGTCCAGCTTTCGTCGAACATGCTTCCCGAAACGGCACCCGATGCGTCGAAACGCATCAGGTCGTGCTTGTCGTATGCGCGCTTGGCGTCGAACAACCAGATAACGGTTTCGACGGCTTCGCGTTGGGCGAAGTAGTAGCGGAATGCGGTGGCCGTGCCATCGGCCTGTTCCACCAGATGCTCGGTGTGGAACCACCAGCGCAGAAGTGCGATCGAGGTCGCGGAAGCGCCCGGATAACCTGCTTCCCGCCAGTCGTCTACTTCCTCGCGAATCTTCGCGACGAGCGGCGGCAGGAGTTTTTCGTATGCGGTACTGCGCAACTCCTCGGCTGCCGGGAACCAGCGATTGGCATGATTCGGAACGTCGTAAGGAGAAGACGGAAATTCAGGATGAAGTGCCATTCAAGGAGCCGCCCCTGTGCGTGCCGGCAAGAATACCCCGGCCCAGTCAGATCGACAAAAGTTGCTTTACGCTATTCCAATATCGCCCGCACCGCGTCGAGCGCTTCCTCGACCAGCGCGGTCGGCGTTTTCTCGACACGCCTGAAAGTGCGGGCGCGCGCGTCGATGGTGCGGGTCTGGTCGCACAGCACTACGCCCTGGGTACGTGTGCCGCTGCCCACCAGCGTGACGCTGAAACCGGTTTCGCGCGAAGCGTTGCCACCCTGCGTGATCGGCGCGACCAGCAGCAAGCCGGACGCC
>JBOHYO010000441.1:0-1561 GCA_050737935.1 Rhodanobacteraceae bacterium | reverse complement strand
GGGTTGCCTCCTTCGGAACGGCCACGGGTAGAACATCGAGAACAAGACCATGCATGCCGGTGACGGCGACGGACTGGCCGCGCTTCAACGGCACGTCCGAGCGGGCCTGCCAACGCTCGCCGTGTACGTGCACCGCGCCGTGGCCGTCGAAATCGGCAACCACTTCGGCGATCGCGCCAACCATTTCCTCGCGTCCGCTGACCACCGGCTGCTTGTGGGAACGCACCGCCATCCACACGATGCCGACGAGGATTCCGGCGGCCGCGATCGCGATGCCGACCACCACCGGCACCGCGATGCCGTACCCCGGTACGCCTGTGTGCATGAAGATCACCGAACCTATCACGAACGAAATCACCCCGCCGGTGCCGAGCACGCCATAGGCAGGCACGAAGGCTTCCGAAACAACCAGGATCACGCCGAGCAGGATCAGCCCGAGTCCCGCGTAATTCACCGGCAGCAACTGGAAAGCGTAGAGCGCCAGCAGCAGGCAGATCGCGCCGACCACACCGGGCAGTACGCCGCCCGGATGCATGCCTTCCATCACCAGGCCCCCCAGCCCGATCAGCAACAGGATATACGCGACCGAGGGATTGGCGACCACGCCGAGGAACTGGCTGCGCCAGCCGGGCGCGATCGCCTGAAGCTCGGCGCCACGGGTGTGCAGCACGACCGTGCCGGCCGCGGTTTCCACCTTGCGGCCGTCCACGTCAGCCAGCAGTTGCGTGACATTCGGCGCGATCAGATCGACCACGTGCAGCTTGAGCGCCTGCTGGCCGGATACGCTGACCGCATCGCGCACCGCCTTCTCCGCCCAGTCGGCATTGCGCCCGCGGCGCTCTGCAAGCGAGCGGATGTAAGCGACGGCGTCGTTGGTGACCTTGCGCATTTCGGTGCTTTCGGTCGGCCCGGACGCGGCTTTCCCGCTGCTCGATGACGGTGATGGCATGCTGCCGCCGCCGGTGATCGAAACGGGTGACGCCGCGCCGATGTTGGTCGCAGGCGCCATGGCCGCGACGTGGCAGGCATACATGATGTAGGTCCCGGCGCTGGCCGCGCGGGCCCCGGACGGCGAGACGTAGCCGATCACCGGCACTGGCGATGCCAGGATCGCCTTGATGATGTCGCGCATCGAACTCGACAGGCCGCCGGGTGTGTCGATCTCCAGCACGACGGCGGCAGCGTGACGCTCGTCCGCCTCCGCAATGCCGCGCACGAGGTAATCCGCGCTCGCGGGACTGATCGCGCCATCGACGCGCAACGTCACCACCACGGGATGCTCCGCCGGCGATTCCGGCGCGGCCGCCCACGCCGCCGCCAGCCCCAGCAACGCAAACAGTCCCCAGATCCCGAACCGCCACGTCTTCATGCTGCCATCAGACCATTACCAGCCGCACTTGGCAAACCCCATCCTCGTGGCCATTGCGTAGCCCATCACTGACCTGCAGCAAGGTCGATATAGCCGATCAGCGTACAGTGGAGGGTCTTGATCAGAGCAGGAGAGCGTCATGGACCATCCGATGTTTCCGCAAGCCACCGCCGACATCGCCAAGAAGCGCCA
>JBOHYO010000440.1:0-3548 GCA_050737935.1 Rhodanobacteraceae bacterium | reverse complement strand
GTGGCCGGGCTTCGGCGACAACATGCGTGTGCTGGAGTGGATGCTGAAGCGCGTCGCGGGCGATGCCGGCGCCGTCGAAACCCCGATCGGCAATCTGCCCAAAGCTGACGACCTCAACCTCGAAGGGCTGCGGTTGGCCGACGGCGCCACCGACGAACTGTTCCGCGTCGACAACGCCGGCTGGCGCGCGGAGCAGGACGCGATCGGCGACTACCTCGACAGCTACGGCGCGCACCAGCCCGACAAGCTGAAGGCCGAACGCCAGCGCATCGCCGACGCGCTCGACGCCGAGGCGGGCGCGGCTGCGCCACCAATCCGCGCCGCGGCCGCATCCTGACCAACACAGCGATCCAATTACTCGGGCAGGGACTCGCTGAAGTGCGGGCTCCTTTGGGCGGAGCCCGCACCCTATTGCGCCGTTGTTGAAACTCTGATGAGGCGGTGACTCGAGCGCGGTCGTGATCGCGACGCCTCCGCAATCATCGTCGATGGCTCAGGTTCCGTCATCCGCGTCAAGCGTCAGCTCGGCCTTTTGCCGCGCGGGGGCGTCGTCCCACTTGCCCATGTACTCCGTCTGTTTCGCGGCGACGTCGCCGGCATGGCTCCGGTACCACGCGTCGGCTGCGGGTAATTTCCGGACGAACGTCGTACTGGTCTGCCAGTCCTTGAAGTCCGCTGATTGGAGGCTGTACTTCGCGTCGGGTCGATTATGAATCGGCAGGAGCGAAAACCGCGCCTTCCAGAATCCCATTCGCGGGCTCACCAGAACGTAATACGTCTTTCCGGCGTCCAGATCCGCGTTCATGAAATCAGCGTTCTCGCCGACCACCATGAACAAGTGATGCCCGGGTTTCGCCTGATACGCCACCTTTGTCTTGGCCGAGACGATCCCGATGAAGTCGGTGCCAGCGTCGCGGTTCGTGTCGTAAACCGACGCCTGGATGCCGCCGCCGTACCGGGATGGCCGCATGAACACGACCAATGCGTCACCCGGATTCGGTTGCGGCGATGTAACAGCAGTCTTGACCATCGCCGACGAAGTCGCAACGCAACCATTGAGCAAAGCGGCTCCGGCGAACGCAAAAACAAACACAGACAAACGCTTCATGTAATCCCCTTTTTTGTTTGGAAGAGCCGCACGCTCGCAGCAATAAATGTGGGCAACCCAATCAACGCGCAGCATTCACGTGCATGCAAGAACCATGCAAGGTTGCTCACGCAGACCCAGGCAAATCCCGTGACGTGGTCGCCTGCAACAGAAGCAATCGATCTGCCAGAAGTCGGCTCCGGCCCGAAGCCGCGACACTTTGCAGCGCGACGGCATAGCGCCTTATCCGTTCGAGCGCGGCGCGTCGGGCTGTGCTTCCGGCGCGGCGCTGCTGAACGCGTCGAGCGCGACGCACGCTTCATCGACCCGGACGATCGTCGGGTAGCGACCCAACGAAACGCCGAAGCGTCGCGCGTTGTAGACCTGCGGCACCAGGCAGCAGTCGGCGATGGTAGGCGCGTCGCCTTCGCAGAACTTCCCCGCATGACCGTCGCCGGCGAGCACTGCTTCGATGGCTTCGAAGCCGACTTCGATCCAGTGCCGCGACCAGGCGAGCTTTTGTTCGTCGTTTATGCCGATCTCGCCTTGCAGGTATTGCAACACCCGCAGGTTGCCGATCGGGTGGATGTCGCAGGCGACCATCTGTGCGAGCGCGCGGACGCGCGCCCGCGACACCGGATCGGGCGGCAGCAGACGGGGCGTGTCGGGATACGCCTCCTCCAGGTATTCGATGATCGCGAGCGACTCGCGGAGCACCTTGCCGCCGTCGGCCAGGGTTGGAATGAGTTGCTGCGGATTGATCGCGCGGTAGGCGTCCTGATGTTGCTCGCCGCCGTCCTTCACCAAGTGCACGGGCGCGATCGCGTAGTCCATGCCTTTCAGGTTCAGCGCGATCCGCACGCGGTATGCGGCGCTGGACCGCCAGTAGCTGTACAGGGTTCGCGTGTTCGCCATGTCGGCTTGCCGCAGCAATGGAAGCTGCCAGCCTAACGCAATTGCACGCATGCGGCGCGGCGCGGACAATGTCGAGTTGACGCCTTTCGAAATTACGGAGTGCAAGCCATGGCCTTTCTCCGCATGAGCGACATCGACCTCAAAGGCAAGCGCGTATTGATCCGCGAAGACCTCAACGTCCCTATCGAGGACGGCCGGATCACCTCGGCGCTGCGGCTCGACGCCGCACTTCCGACACTGCGCGCGGCACGTGACGCAGGCGCGGCGGTGCTGGTGATGTCGCATCTCGGTCGCCCGAAGGAAGGCGAATTCGACGAAGGCCAGTCGCTAAGGCCGGTGGCCGAATGGTTGTCGGAAAAACTGGGCGCCGAGGTTCGGCTGGAGCGCGATTATCTCGATGGGGTCGCCGTCAAGTTCGGCGAAGTGGTACTGCTGGAAAACTGCCGGATGAATGTCGGCGAGAAGAAGGACGACGACGCCCTCGCGAAAAAATATGCCGCATTGTGCGACGTGTTCGTGATGGACGCGTTCGGCACCGCGCATCGCGCGCAGGCTTCCACCCACGGCGTCGCGAAGTTCGCGAAAGTCGCGTGCGCGGGGCCGTTGCTCGCGGCCGAACTCGATGCGCTCGGCAAGGCGCTCGAAAACCCCGCGCGTCCGTTGCTGGCGATCATCGCGGGCTCCAAGGTGTCGACCAAGCTGGAGTTGCTGCAGAACCTGGTGCAGCGGGTCGACCAGATGATCGTGGGCGGCGGCATCGCCAACACCTTCATCGCGGCGAGTGGGCACAACATCGGAAAATCGCTGGCCGAACCCGATCTGATCGACGCCGC
Source organism: Rhodanobacteraceae bacterium (assembly GCA_050737935.1). Lineage (GTDB taxonomy): Bacteria > Pseudomonadota > Gammaproteobacteria > Xanthomonadales > Rhodanobacteraceae > 66-474. Next base: position 713 of record JBOHYO010000440.1, on the reverse strand, counting down.
GCGCAAGGTCGTCGCGGCGGCTTCGGAGCGCGACGCCGATGTGCCGATCCCGACGGACGTCGTGGTCGCCGCAAAATTCTCGGCCGATGCCAAGGCCACGGTGAAACCGGTCGACCAGGTCGCCGACGATGAAATGATCCTCGACATCGGGCCGGAAACGGCAAAGCGTTACGCCGAATTGGTGAAACGGGCTGGCACGGTGGTGTGGAACGGCCCAGTCGGGGTATTCGAATTCGACGCCTTCGGCCACGGCACCGAAACCCTCGCCCATGCGATCGCGGATTCCGACGCTTTTTCGATCGCTGGCGGCGGCGACACCTTGGCCGCCGTCGACAAATACGGCGTTGCCGACCGGATTTCCTATATTTCGACGGGCGGCGGCGCATTCCTCGAATTCGTCGAAGGCAAGACGCTGCCGGCTGTGGCGATACTGGAGCAGCGCTCCCGGGGTTGAAAGCTGCCATCGCTCCTCCTCACTTTGGCGGGAAAACGGAGCAAACCCATCCCCACCCCAGCCCTCCCCTTGAAGGGGAGGGAGCCAAAGGCAGTCCCCGCCCCGCTACCCCGCGGCGATAACAGGGTCTTTGCATTCCGCTATGAAAACGTTTACATTCGGCCGCAATGGCGCACCGAAAGGTTGCGCCTGCCGGATTCTGGCCGAGGGGAGCCGTTGTGGTGACGATCAAAGACGTCGCCAGGGAGGCGAAGGTTTC
>JBOHYO010000439.1:0-4492 GCA_050737935.1 Rhodanobacteraceae bacterium | reverse complement strand
TTGATCCGGTGGCGGTCATGCCCTGCTCGATCGGCCGGAACAGGTAGCCTTGGGTATCCACGCACATGAACGCGGATCGGTAATTCAAGTCGGCCGGGTCGACCGGGCGGCGCAGTTCGACCACGCTGGACAGCCTCTGCGCAAGTTCGAGCAGCCGCGTGCCCTCGTTGAGGGCACGGGTGAGGTCCTGGGCGACCATCCGGATCGATGCGCCGCGGCCCGAGATGGCCAGCCGCCGCAGTTCGACCAGGCACGCCGTATCGTTGAGCAGCATCGGGTGCAGCTCCCGGACCAGTACGCACATGCCGTGCCTGGCGCCAGCCAGCAGCGTCTGGGTGACCGCGATCAACTCTTCGCGGCTGTTCGCCCGCAAGTCGACCGGCTGTGGTGCGGGCGGTACAGGCGGGCGCTCCGGTTCGGCCCGTTGATCGATTCTGCGCCGCATGTGCAAATGGGGAATTCCCGCTTCCTCGAACTCGCCGCCTTCCTGTTCGAAGCCATGCCGCTGGTAGAAGGGGATGGCGTCGCGCTGCGCATGCACGCACACGGCGCCCAGCCTGCGCGCGCGCGCCAGGTCGAGCAGGGTGTGGAGCAGCACCGTCCCGACGCCGCGGCCGCGCCAGTCGCGCAGCACGGCCATGCGCCCGATCTGGCCATCCGGTGCCAGCCGGCCCGTTCCGACGGCGGCGCCGTCCAGCGCGCGCGCCAACACGTGAATGCTGCGCGGATCGTCATCATCGCGATCCAGGTCGAGCGGAACGCGTTGTTCGCGGATGAACACGTCGTCGCGTACGCCGAGCAGCGCCTCCCGTTCGGAGGCGTTGGACCAGTCGCACACTTCGACGTGGAAGCCGGCTGGAATCGCCATGCCTTGCTGCCCCCATTCCGGGCATTGGGCCGATTGGAAACGTCCCCGGATTGTAAGCGAGTTCAGCGCGACTTGTATGTGAAGTAGCCTGCGTCAATGAGTGCCGCCAGCAACGCGACGCCGCGCGCCCGTTGCGGCAGCTTCGCAAGCCTCGCGCCTTCCAGCGCGCGGTTGCCCGAAGCCAATTCGCTTGCCCACGCGATCGGGGCGTCGAACGCGGTTCCTGCAACGTAGAGCCGGGCGCTCCGGCCCTTGCGGCGCCAGGCCGCAAGGCTCCACGGATCACGTTCCACGGTGACATTCGGCAGCCGTTCGGCCAGTGTGGCTCGGTCGACCGGGCGTTTGCGCGGCGCCGGGACTTCGGCGACCCGGTAGCGCGTAACGAAGCCGCCGAACCATTCGGCAAAAGCCTCGTCGTCCAGCATTGCGGAGGCCGGGCCCAGCGCGTGCCGCCCGCGCCGCAGCGCCGTGGCGTCGATTTCCCCGGGCGCCGTCGTGGGCGCCAGATCGGGATCCGCGTATCGCTTCGATTCGGACAACAATCCCGCCACGTGCGCGCTGAAATCGAGCAGCAACTCCGATGCGGCAGGCGCGCGCATCCCGATGGAAAATGTCATGCATTCGCCGACTGCCACGCCGTCATGTGGCACGCCGGGTGGCAGGTAGAGTATGTCGCCCGGATCGAGTGTCCAGGCATGGGTCGGATGGAATTCGCGCAACAGCTTGAGCTCGACATCGTCGCGGAAAGCGATTGACGGATTCGGACGCGAGTCGATTGCCCAACGCCGCTGTCCCGATCCTTGCAGCAGGAATACGTCATATTGGTCCACGTGCGCGCCGACGCCACCGCCGTCCGTGGCGTAGCTGATCATCACGTCGTCGATGCGCCAGCTTGGGATGAACTTGAAGGTTTCGAGCAGCGCCGCGGTATCCGCGTCCCATTTGTCGACGTCCTGCACCAGCAGCGTCCAGTTCGACTCTGGAAGTTTCGCGAACGTGGCGTCTTCGAAGGGGCCGGTAAAGACTTTCCATTCTTCGTCATTCCCACCGAGGCGGGAATCGACCGCCTTTGCCTTTCCGGAGTTGCTGGCGACCGGATCGCGGCGGCGTGGCCTCCGGGATGATGCGGAGGAGGACGGTGCGCGCTGAACGATTCTGGCCAGCGCACCGTCCATGCACGCGAGCCCCGCGAGATCATCTGGCATCAGCGGTGGCTTGAACCCGGGAAACGTACTGCGGATCAGCAGCGGACGCTTCTGCCAGTACTCGCGCAGGAACCGCGCGGGCGGCATACCGAGCCTGTGACGACGATTCGCATTGACTTCGATGGGTGGGGCAGCGCGGCGGGCTCTCGGCATGCCGCATTGTAGCCAGCGCGGGAACTCCCGCGCCGGCCGGTGTGCATCACTTCGGCAATGCGAACGCGATGACGTAGTCGCCGCGCCTGGTGCCGAGCCCACCATGGCCGCCGGCCACGATCACGAGATATTGCGTGCCGTCGATCGCGTAGGTCATCGGCGTGGCTTGACCGCCTGCGGGCAGATGGTATTGCCACAACAGCTTGCCGCTGGCCTCGTCGAAGGCGCGGATGTCGTCGTCCATGGTCGCGGCCACGAATACCACGCCGGAGGCGGTGACGATCGGTCCACCCATGCCCGGCACGCCGAGATTCCAGTGATTTTTCACCGCGTTGCCGAGCGGCACCTGCCAGAGTCGCTTGCCGCTGCGCATGTCAATCGCGGTCAGCTCGCCCCACGGCGGTTTGACGCAGGGCGTGCCGACCGAGGAGGTGAAAGCCTTCCGGCGCATGCCGTAAGGCGTCCCGGTCATCTTCGAAAAATCCCAGTCCTCGTAGCGCTTGGACATTTCCTGCGCCATGAGCTGGTCGCGCGGCACCAGCGCGACCAGCATCGGCAGGTCGTTGGTGTTCACCACCGCGATCTGTCGTTGCGGGTCGAACGCCAACCCGCCCCATTCCACGCCGCCGGCATAGCCGGGCTGCTCGACGCTGCCCTGCACGCTGGGCGGCGTGAAGATGCCTTCGGATTTGTAGCGCTCGAGATGGCAGCCGAACGAGATATGCGCGAGGTCGCCCTCCGTCACCGGTCCTTGCCGCACCAGCGGCGCCGGCGCGACTGGAAATGGCTGGGTCTTCGACAGCACTTCGCCCGGTGCGCCGTCCTGCGGAACGGGCTTCTCCACGATCGGAAACACCGGCTTGCCGGTTTCACGGTTGAAGGTGAACAGCATGCCGGTCTTGGTCGGCTGGATCACTGCCGGTATCGTCTGGCCCTCGTGTTGCAAGTCGACCAGCGAGGGTTGCGCGGCACTGTCGTAGTCCCACAGATCGTGGTGCACGAGCTGGTAACCCCACGCCAGCTTGCCGGTGTCGCCGTCGAGCGCCACCACCGAATTGGCCCAGCGGCCATCGCCCGGCCGCAGGCCGCCGAAGAAATCCGGACTGGGCGAACCGGTCGGCACGAACACCAGATGGCGTTGTGCGTCCACTGACAGCGGCGCCCAGGCGTTCGCCGCGCCGGTCACGGCTGCCGCGTGCGCGTTCCATTGCGCATAGACGGGATTGGAAGGATCGCGCGGAATCGGGTCCCAGCCCCAGATGAACTTGCCGGTGCGCGCGTCGTAGGCACGCACCGTGCCATGTTCCAACTCCACGCCACGGTTGTCGCCGACCGATGAGCCGAGGATCACCTTGCCGTCCAGGATCACCGGTGGCGAGGTGACCAGATAATTGCGATACCTGTCACCGGGTTTGTACGTGGAGTGGATGCCTTGCGACAAGTCCAGCACGCCGTGGTCGGCGAAGTCCTGGCAAAGCTTTCCGGTCTTCGCATCCAGCGCCAGCAGCCGGCTGTCGAGGGTGGGCGCGAAGATCCGCGCGTGGCACGGTGCATTCGGGGCGGATTGCGGATCCACCCACAGCGTGACGCCGCGCGAGGCCGCATCCGAGTACCAGAACTTCGGCACATGCGAATCGTGGTGCCAACGCAATTTACCGGTAGCCGCGTCGATCGCGACCACGTTGGTTTCGCTGGTCGTGAAATACAGGGCGCCATCGTGGAGGATCGGCGTGGCTTCCCATGTCACGTGGGTTTTCCATTGGTCACCGGGAAAACCTTTGCCGTCTTCACCGCTGCGAAAGGTCCAGGCGACTTTCAGGTGTTTCACGTTCGCAGGCGCGATCTGAGCCGCGGTCGAGTAGCGCGTGCCGCCTGCATTGCCGCCGTAATGCGCCCAACCAGCGTTGGCCGCTGGCGGCGGCGCGGTGTAATCGCCGCCGCAGCCGGCCAGCAGGGCGGCGAATCCGAAAGTCATGCAGCAACGAACAGGCAAGCGCATCGCGCGGCTCCCGATGAGGAATGCGCGAAAACTAGATGCTGTCCGGCGCGTCGGCAAGACCAAAAGTGGTGAGCGGCGCAGGTTGGTGACGAGCGGCGAGGTTCAAGCCGCGAATCAGTTGAACAGTTGCGGCAACCGGCTGCGATAGCGGCGGCTGAAATTCACGAAGCTGCCATCGGCCAGCATGATGCGGTAATCGCCGCTGTCCCAAGGCTGGATTTCGCGGATGCGGTCGAGGTTCACGATATGGCGGCGGTGGACCCGCGC
>JBOHYO010000438.1:0-5602 GCA_050737935.1 Rhodanobacteraceae bacterium | reverse complement strand
ACTGGTGTGATGATCCCGCGTGGCGCGGACTGTGCGAGCCGCAGGAGCGCTGGCGTTCGACCAACCATCTGTGCGGGCCGGGCTATTGGGCATGGCTGATCCCGCTCGCCTCGGGCGCGCATTCGGTCGGCATCGTCGCCGACACCACCCGTCACCCGATCGAATCGTTCAATACCTTCGAGCGCGCACTCGACTGGCTGCGCATTCACCAACCCGCACTTGCCGGGCAGCTCGAAGGCCGGCGCGACGCGTTGCTCGACTTCCGGTTCCTGCGCGAGGTTTCCTACGATTGCCGGCAGGTATACAGCGCCGACCGCTGGGCACTGACCGGCGAGGCCGGCGTGTTCCTCGATCCGTTCTATTCGCCGGGGACCGATTTCATCGCGATCGCCAACACCTACATCACCGGGCTCATCGCGCGCGACCTCGCGGGCGAGCCGATCGCCAAGGCCGTGCGGCGCTGCGAGCAGATGTTCTTCTCGTTCTACCGCAACATGCTGACCCTGTATCGCGGGCAGTACGAGCTGTTCGGCGACGCGCGGGTGATGACCGCCAAGGTGCTGTGGGATTACGCGTATTACTGGGGCGTGCTGTGCCCGCTCGTGATCGGCGGACGACTGGTCGACTTCGCGTTGTTCGCCGATCTCGCCACGGAGCTCGCCGCGACCGAATCGCTCAACGTGCGGATGCAGGAATTCTTCCGGGAATGGCACCGCGCCGATCCTGCACGTCCCGCGCCGCCCTGGATGGACCAGCAGGACCTCGCATGGTTCGCGCAATTGAACGCGCGCCTCGGCGAAAAGCTGGATGACCGGATGATGCGGGTCCGGCTGCGCGCAAACATCGATCTCCTCCACAACCTCGCAGGCACGCTGGCGGCCGGCGCCCGCCGCGACGCGCCGACCATGGACTTGAGCGGGCTTCCGGTGATCCCGCCCGAGCCGCTGGCGCTGTTCCGCGCTGCCGCCTGAGCGCTCCCCCGCCCTACGCCATGCCGCCGTTCACGCCGACGACCTGCCCGTTCACATAAGAAGCGGCATCGGAACACAGGAACGCCACCACGTCCGCGACTTCCGCGGGTGTGCCTGCGCGCGCGGCAGGGATCATCGCCTTGATTTGTTCTTCGGTGAACAAGGCCTGCGTCATGCGCCCCTCGATGATGCCCGGCGCCACCACGTTCACGGTGACGTTGCGCGAGGCCATTTCGCGCGCCAGCGACTTCGCGGCACCATGCAGCGCCGATTTGGCCGCCGCGTAGTTGACCTGGCCGCGATTGCCCATCGTCGCGGCCACGGAAGAGATCGCGACGATGCGCCCGAAGCGCGCACGCGCCATCGGCAGCAGCAGCGGCTGCGTGACATGGAAGAAACCGTGCAGCGACACGTCGATCACGCGCCGCCACTGGTCCGCATTCATCCCGGCCAGCGGCGCGTCATCGTGGATGCCTGCGTTGTGGACCAGCGCGTGGATTGGGCCGGCCTGCGAAAGGTCGTCGATCGCTGCATGCGTGGCGTCCGCGTCGGTCACATCGAATACCGCGACCTCGGCCTCGCCACCCGCATCGCGAATCGCAGCCGCAACCGCTTCCGCGCGGCCGCCCCCGGTATTCGCGTGCACCACCACCCGCCAACCGCCGCGCGCCAGCGCGGCGCAGATGGCGCCGCCCATGTCGCCGCTGCCGCCAGTCACAAGCACCCGTTTAGCGCCATTCGCCATCGCGCGTCTCCTCCAATTCATTTTCAACGCAGGCTACTTCGCGTGTTGCGTTGCAACCTGTCCACAAATAACAAAAGCGTTCGTGTTGAGCGTAGCGAAGCAGAGCTTCGCGAAGTCGAAATACCGGAATTTCGCCTCGTATGGCACTTCGACTTCGCGCCTTCGGCGCTACGCTCAGTGCGAACGGCTATCTACGGACAAGTTCTCAGCCATCGCGCAGCATCACCGCCGCGCGCCCGCTCGCAAGCACAGATCCGCGATGCTCCACGCGAAAAGCATATTGCAGGCTGTCGGCCATCGAGATCAAGCATTCGACGTGGACCTGCAACCTGCCGGGCAACTCGTCGATCCGTTCGATCTCGAGCGCGACTTCGCGCAACGCAACAAGGAAACCCGGCCGGGCCTGGCTGCCCTCCGCGCGTGCGCACAAGGCGCCGTGCACCGCCATCGCCTGGGCTGCGTACTCGCACAGGTTCACCGCGTGCAACACGCCGTCGGCGCGCAACGGGTTGTCGGCGCGCAGGTGCGACGCACTGCGCGCGTGCAGGTGCGTCGGATCCCACTCGACCACTTCGTCCAGCAGGCTCATCGTGCCCGCGTGCGGGATCAGTTCGGAAAGCGGGGTCAGAGTGACTTTTCGCATGTGAAGCGCCTCATGGATACCTATCAGCCAGACGAAAAGTCACTCTGACCCCATTTTTCGCGGTGCAGGTGGGCGGCCGGTGCCATCAGCACCGACAGCGTGAAGTGGAAGGCGACGCCCAGCGCGACCGTCAAGCCGATCGCGCGCAGCACCGGCACGCTGGATGCCGCCAGCACGCCGAACACCAGCAACGCGGACGCCACGCACACCAGCGTGGCGTGCAGCGTGCGCAAGTCCTCCCGTTCGTCGCCGGTGCGGCGCTCGAAAAACAGCGCGTAGTGCAGGCCCAGGCCGGCGGCCAGCGTCAGCGAGACGAGATGGAACAGCGACAGCGGAATTCCGGCCGCGCGCAAAACCACCAGCACCAGCAAGGTGGCCAATGTCATCGGTCCCAGCACGTGCAGCGCGCGGCGCAGACTGCGCAGCGCCAGCGTCACCGCCACGCACAGCAACAGCGCAGCGATGCCGAGCGCGACCAGGATCCGGTGCCGGTAGGCGACGACCAGCGATTCGGTGGAGGTCTTCAGGTCCAGCAAATGCACCGCGCCGCCCGTCGCTCTCTTCAATGCCTCGAAGGCGGCGGGATCGTTGACGCCACTGAGCGTTCCCAGCCCGACCCAGCCATCTCCCTGCTGCACCAGCATCGATTCCAGGCGCGCGCCCAACGGCGACTGCTCGAACTTCTCCGGGGTCAACAGTGGCAGCTTGCGCGCGGCTTCCACGTCCGCCACGAACGGCGCGAATACGCCGGTGCGGAACGGCAATCCTTCCATTGCCTGCTGCAACGCGGACTGCAATTGCGCCGCGTCGGGCAATTTCGCCCTGCGCGCGTTCTGGGTCGCGGTGCTCGGCAGGTAGCGCGACGGCAACTCGAAACCTTCCACCGCGTGTTGCGCCGCCAGCGTGCGCATCCGCGGAGCGATGCGTTCGGACAAACCGAGTACGTCCTCCGCCGTCGGTGCGCGCAGCACCAGCAGATAGCGCACGTCCGGCGCGCCAAGCGCCGCGCGCAGCCGCGCGTCGCGTTGCAATTCCGCTTTCGGAATCGGCGTCAATGCGGAAAGATCGTTCTGCCAGAAGCGGCCGGGCGCCAGGACGACGACGGCAATCCCCGCCGCGGCAACCAGCCAGGGCAGCCACTTCGGGCGCGGCAAGCGCGCGAGGAAATGCCAGGCGCGGGCCAGCCCCGGCGTCGCGGCCATGTCGCGCCGCGCGGGCGGCACGATCCGCGGCAGCAGCCAGCGCGTGCACACGCCCGCCGTGACCAGTCCGCCGATCGTGAACACGGCCAGTTGCTGCAAGCCGGCGACGCCCGAGGCAAAGAACGCGAGGTAGGCGATGGCGACCGACACGATCGCGGTCGCGAGCAGGGGCCACAATTCGCGCACGCACGCCAACGTCGACACGCCGACGCGCCGATGGCTGAACACGCGCAATGGATATTCCTGCGCCACACCGAGCAAGGTAAACCCGAATGCGACGGTGATGCCGTGCGCGTGGCCGAAAATCAGCGCCAGCAAAGCGAAGCCCACCACCGCGCCCGACAGCAGCGGCAGCGCCGTCACCAGCACCGGCACCGCGCTGCGGTAGGCCAGCAGCAACATCACGATGAAGCCGAACGTGGTGATCGCGCCGAAGCGGTCGGCCTCGGCGCGGGTGTGCTGGCTGGCCTGGACGCCGAACCAGCCGGGCCCGCTGATCACGAGTTTTGCCTGCGCGGCGCCGGGCAGCGCCGCGAAGTGTTCCTGCAGCGATGTAATCGCCGCTGTCTGCGCACCGGGATCGAATCCGGCGGCCTTGGTCTCCGCAACCAGCAGCGCTTCCCCGCGATCCGAGAACCACACTCCATCGACCAGCTTCGGTTGTTGCGACGGCGCCCAAAGCTGCGCGAGTTTCAAGGTTTCGAGCGTAGGGTCGCGCCTCAGCCACGGCTCCAGCATCGATGCGGCGGGTGAACTCAGATCCTGGACGCGCTGCTGCAACTGCGCATGCAGGTATGCGGCATCGAAGCGGTGCGTGTCGAGCGTCGGGGACAGCAGGTAGCGGTACGGCAGAAGATCCGACGCGATCGTTGCGAGATCGGCACCGCCGTTCGCGACGTGCGCAAAGTCCGGGTTTCGCGCCAGCGCCGAATCGAGTCCGCGCGAGAGATCCGCAAGCTGCGCCTGCGGCGCACCGGAGATGGCCAGCAGCAGCAGGCGCGATCCAGGTCCGTTGCCGATCTCGTCCAGCAGCAGTTTCTGGTCGGCGGTTTTCGCCGGCGGCACGAAGTCGCGAAGGTCGGAAGTGATTTCGAGGTGTCGCGCGACGCCCCACCCGACAGCGACGATCAGCGCGAGCCAGACGAAATACAGGACGACCCGCGCGCCGCCCCTCATCGCTCGTTTCGGCAACGCGCAGCCAGCGCCGATTCCAGCGGTGCGGCACTGCGCAGGCCCTGCTCCGCCATCGCGCCGACCAGCGTGATGCTGCTGTCGCCGTTGTCGTCCTTCACCGTCAGGCACCGCGGCTCCTGGCCACGACCGTCGATCACGATCGACTCGAGTTGCCGCTTGAGCCGGGACGTGCGCGGCGTCAGCATGACCACCCAGTGTGCCGTGCTGCCGTCGGCGGTCAGCGTGAAGTCGTCCTTGAGCGCCGACACGTTGCCGCCGAGCAGCGCGCTGAAACCGGCCAGCATCGCGCCGGCTTGCGGCGCGCGCGCCAGCGGCGTCCGCTGGACCGCGCCGTTGCCCCGCTGCACGGATAGTTCGCCGTCGCCGATCTTCGCGGTCTCCCGGAACGGCTTGGTGACGTCACGCTCGAGGCGATCGCCGCCGAGCCAGCGAAAGGTTCCCGACACCACCAACGGGCGATCCAGGACGCCGCGATAGCTGACCTGCACGAACGGCGTCGACACCGGCGGGGTTTTCGCCATCCCGGCCAGCAGCGATTCGGCAAACCCGGGCGTCGCCGCCGACGCGACGCCGGTGGCCAGCAACAGGCATGCGGTCACCGACCAGACGTCACGAAGCCTGCGCATGCTGCAATGCCTCCTCCACCACCGGTTGCGCGTCTGCTGCAGACTGGGGTTGCCAGAAGTCATAGAAATTGAACCAGTTGTAGGGCGCCTCTTGCAGGTAATGTGCCAGGCGCGCCGCGTAACGGTGGATGTAGCCATCGAGCGAGTGATTGCGATCGTGTCTCGGCAGGTCCACCTGCTCGGCCAGGGTCTCGAACACCAGATCGTAGCGGTTGCCGCCA
>JBOHYO010000437.1:0-5565 GCA_050737935.1 Rhodanobacteraceae bacterium | reverse complement strand
TCCTCGTCGATCAGGAAATCGGCGGGCATCAGGTTGGTCGCATTCACGTCGGCCAGACCGACGATGCGCAGTCCCTTGATCAGCGTCGGCGCGCGCGTGACGATGCCCTTCGGCTTGCGCCACAGCGAACGCTCGATTCCATAGGCTTCATGCGCGGTGGGGACGGGGTCGGGCGATTACCCGGAACGGCCGCGGCTTGCGCGACGAAGCGGCGTACTTCCTCGGGTGTCGAATCGGCTTCGACGCCTGTATGCCTGCGTCAGCCGGGCGCCGGTACCAATTTCAGCCGATACTCCATTTGTGCCGGCAGGAGCGGCGTCGGTTGACCTTCCACCCAGTCTTCGTGTCCGTGTCCAAAGTACGGGGTCAATGGGTTATCCGCCTGGCCTGAAGGCATTTCGAGGATGCCGTGGGCCTCATCGCCGGGGGAAACATCCAGCCGCATGGAGGCCCCGAAAGCCGGGTGCAGCACACGCGGCATGTCGCGGTCGCCGGGTAGCGGGTCCGCGGGCATGTCGACCGCACGCGCCAGGAACGCCGGCAGCGCGACCGTCATCGGATGATCGATCTTCGCGGCGTTGAATGCGCCCCAGGTTTTGTCGGAAAGCGGTCCGGGTTCCTTTGCAAGTCGCTCCGCGACTTTTTTCGCGGCCTGCGCCAGCAATGCGTTCCAATCCTTGTATTTCGGTTCGAGCAGCCACGCGGGTTTTTGCGTGAGCATCTGCCATACCGCGTATTCGCCGACTTCGCGGGTGGGCCAGTCGAAATCGGCGCTCTTCTTTGTCGCCAGTGCGGAGAACGGCGCGAGTGCGTCGTCACGCACGCGATCGTGGAACATGCGCACGATGCGATAACCGACGCTGTCCCCGGCAGCACGCGCCTGCCAGTGTTGCACGTACGGTTTCAGCGCCAGCGATCCCGGATCGCGTGATCGTGCGAGCGCTTCGAGCAGCAGTTCCTGCCAGCGTGTCAGGAACAGCGCGCGATTGTCGAGCTGGATATCGAGCGCGTCCTGCGGGGTGAAGCGGTTGCGCGCGACCAGGTCGTCGCGGATCTGTTGCGCGCGCGCGCCCTGGTCGTAGCCGCCGTCGCCGAGCAGTTTCAGCGCATCGTTGTCGAGCAGACGCTGGTTCGCGGTCCACAATCGGTTGTTCGGTGGATCGATGATGTGCGGGTCCTGCGCGGGGGTCGCGAATCCCGTCCAGCCGGTGCCCGGCTTGCTCCAGTCGGAAGGAACGGACGGGTCGATGCCGTAGCGCTGCGGAATCGCGCTGCCGGCGATGCTCCAGCCGATGTGGCCCTGCGAATCCGCGACCACGAGATTCTGGGGGGGAATGCCGATCAGCGGCGCCCATCCCAGCGCATCTTCCACGCTGCGTGCGGTTTCCAGCTTGATCAGGTTGAAATTCAACGCGCGCGGCAGATGCGCGATCCAAGCCAGCGCCAATGGCGCGCCATCGACGTCCTTGCCCATGATCGGGCCCCAGATCGTGTCCTCGACGATCAAATGGTGATCGTCCGCGCCATGCACGCGGATCGTCTCGTCGTGGCGTTCGATCGTCGCCCAGCCGTCGGCCGTCCTGTAGCGCGAAGGATTCTTCGGGTCGCGCTGCACGCGTACCCAATCCATCCAGTCGCCTTCGGAATTGGTGAAACCCCAGGCGATGTGGCCGTTGCTGCCGATCACCAGTGCCGGTGCGCCGGGCAGCGTGACACCATTCAAGTCCAGCATGCTTTTCGGGTCGGCGGGATCGGAACAAATCATTCGCGCGCGATACCAGATGTCGGGCACGCGCAAACCCAGGTGGGGATCGCTCGCGAGCAGCGCGCGGCCACCGGCAAGGGCGCCTGCCACTGTGAAACCGTTGCTGCCGATGCCGCTGTCGCCCTTGTCGGTTGCAATGATCGCGGCGACGCCTTGCGCGATATCCGGGCGCTCGATCTTGCGCAGATCGAACGCGTCGGCGCCTGGCATGGGTACGGCCGGCGATGCGCCACCCTGCAGCGGCGCTTGCCATTGCGGGTCGGGCGCGAGCAGGAAATCCGCGAGCGACTTCGGCACCGCGGCGCGCAGCCGGGCGATGTTCAACTCCCGCTCGTTCTCGCCATCCTGGTTGAGATCGAGGAACATCGAATCGATCGCAATCAGGGAATCCTCGGGTTGCCACGGCTGCGGTGTCGTGCGCAGCAGCAGATACTCCCACGGGCGCACCCGCAGCGCGTTCACCCCCGCGTTGACGCCTCGCGCGTAGTTGTCGAGCAACACGCGTTCCTCGACCGGCAATTGCGACAATTCTGTTTCCGCCAGCGCGCGGAAGCGGTGGCGCCGATGATTTTCGTCCACCTCCAGCGCCGCCTTGCCGACCAGCTCCGACAGTTCGCCCGCGGCATTGCGGCGCAGCAGGTCCATCTGGAAGAACCGTTCCTGTCCGTGCAGGAAACCCAGCGCATAAGCGAGGTCGTTGCGGTTGCGCGCTTTGATAGTCGGCGTGCCGCGCGCATCTCGCGCTACGGTTACCGGGGCGGACAGGCCGCGCAGTGCGACGGTGCCGTCGAGCCGGGGCACGCTGCCGCGCATCAGCAGCCAGCCGGCAAAACAGGCCAATGCGACCAGCAGCAACAGCATTACTGCGACACGCGCGAACCAGCGGGGAATGTTTTTCACCGGATGGTCTCGATCCGTTCGACGCGGCGCAGGCCGCGCGGCAGCAAGCCACCGCGTTGCGCGCGGCTGCCGCCGTATTCGACCAGGTCGGACCACCGCAATGTGAGCTTGCGCGCTCCGGCGTAGAGGGTCACCTCGCCCGAACCCTCGACCACGGTTGCGATGCCCGCGACGCGCTCTTCGCGGGATTGCAATTTCGCCCTCGGGATTTCGATCAGCTTGTTGCCGCGGCCGCGATCAAGTTCGGGAAGCTCCGCCACCGAGAACATCAGCAGGTGACCGGCGGTCGTCGCCGCGACGATCCGGTCGCGGGCGGGGTCGCCGACGCTGGCGGGCGCGAGCGCGCGTGCGCCGTCGTCCATGTTGATGACCTGCTTGCCGGCCCTCTTGTTGGCGAGCAGCGTCGCGAAACGGGCGAGGAATCCGTAACCGCTGTCGGTGGCGAGGATCAACCGGTCCGGGTTGTCACCGATCGCGAGCGCGTCGAAGCGTGCCCCGGCCGGCGGCGTGAAGCGACCGGTCAGCGGCTCGCCATTGCCGCGCGCCGAAGGCAGCGTGTGGGCGGGCGTGGAATAGCTGCGCCCGGTGGAGTCGATGAACGCGGCCTGTTGCGAACTCTTGCCGCGCACACTGGCGAGAAACGCATCACCCTCGCGGTACGACAGCGCGCCCGCGTCCACATCGTGGCCCTTTGCGGCGCGCGCCCAGCCCTTCTTCGACAGCACCACCGTGACCGGTTCGGCGGTGACCAGTTGGCTTTCATCGAGCGCCTGCGCGGCGGCGCGCATCACCAGCGGCGAGCGGCGTGCGTCGCCATATTTTTCCGCGTCCGCCTTGAGTTCCTGCTTGATCAGGGTCTTGAGGCGCGTCTTCGACTTCAGCGTCACATCGATCTTTGCGCGTTCCTCTTCCAGCTCGTCGCGTTCGGCGTCGAGCTTCATCTCCTCCAGGCGCGCGAGCTGCCGCAACCGGGTTTCGAGGATGTAGTCCGCTTGCTCTTCGGAAAGCCGGAAGCGCTTGATCAACGCTGTTTTCGGCTCGTCCTCCTGGCGAACGATCCGGATCACCTCATCGAGGTTCAGGAACGCGATGCGCAGGCCTTCCAGCAGGTGCAAGCGGCGCTCGACCTTCTCGAGCCTGTGCTGCAGGCGCAGCGTCACGGTGTCGGTGCGGAAGCGCAACCATTCTTCCAGGATCTGCTTCAGCGTCTTGACCTGCGGTTTCCCGTCCAGGCCGATCATGTTGAGATTGACGCGGATGCTCTTCTCGAGATCGGTGGTCACGAACAGGTGCTGCATCATCGCGCCCGTGTCGATGCGGTTCGAGCGCGGGATCAGCACCAGCCGTACCGGATTTTCGTGGTCGGACTCGTCGCGCAGGTCCTCCAGCATCGGCAACTTCTTCGCGCGCATCTGGGCGGCAATCTGCTCGACCACTTTCGCCGGGGATACCTGGTGCGGCAGCGCGGTCAGCACCACGTTGCCGCGTTCTTCGGTGTATACCGCGCGGCAGCGCACCGAACCCGCGCCGGTCGCATACATCGACAACAGTTCATTGCGCGACGTGATGATTTCCGCGCTGGTCGGGTAATCCGGACCCTGGATGTGCTCGCAAAGCTCGGCAATGCTGGCGCCGGGTTCGTCCAGCAGGTGGATGCACGCCGACACGACTTCGCGCAGGTTGTGCGGCGGGATGTCGGTGGCCATGCCGACCGCGATGCCGGTGCCGCCGTTCAGCAGCACGTGCGGCACGCGCGCTGGCAGCCACGACGGCTCCTTGAGCGTGCCATCGAAATTGGAGGTCCAGTCCACGGTGCCCATGGCCAGTTCGCCGAGCAGCAGTTCCGCGATCGGCGTGAGGCGCGATTCGGTATAACGCATCGCGGCGAACGATTTCGGGTCGTCCGGCGAGCCGAAGTTGCCCTGGCCGTCGACCAGCGGGTATCGGTACGAGAACGACTGCGCCATCAGCACCATCGCCTCGTACACCGAGCTGTCGCCGTGCGGATGGAACTTGCCGATCACGTCGCCGACAGTGCGCGCGGACTTCTTGGGCTTCGCCGTGGCGGCGAGCCCCAACTCACTCATCGCATACACGATGCGCCGCTGCACGGGCTTCAGGCCGTCGCCGATGAAGGGCAGGGCGCGGTCCAGCACCACGTACATCGAATAGTCGAGGTAGGCGCGCTCGGCGTATTCGCGCAGCGGGATTTGTTCGAAGTTGGATTGCAGGGGAGTCATGGCCATCCGTCATCCAGCGCAAGCCGGACTGCGCAAACAGGAAGTTGAAGCAGGACGCCGAAGGCGGCCCGCAGGGTGAGCGCCATGGACGGCGCGAATATATCCAGTAAACGATCCGGGGAATTGTCGCGGGATACGCGCTTCAGTGCACGCGTTCGGTTGCGATGCCGAGCTTGCGCAACTGCACCTGCACGCTGTCCGGACCTGCCAGGTGGCCAGCACCGACAGCGACGAAAACGGTGCCGGGCTGCTTCAGCAACCCCTCGACCTGCTTCGCCCAGTTGCGGTTGCGGTCGACCAGCAGCACCTTGTACAGCTCGGGATAGTGCCCGCGCATGTCGCCATTGATGGCGGCGGCAATGGCCGCCACGTCGCCTGCCTCCCAGCCGCGGATCAATGTCTCGATCTGGGCAGGGCCCTTGGCGTAATCGTCGAGCGCGTTGTGCAGCAGATCGAGTTGCAGGGACGGGGACAGGTCCGCGAAGAAGCGGATCTGCTGCTCGGCGGTCTCGAATGCGCCGACGGGTTTGCCGGCCGCGGCGAATGCGCGTTCCAGTTGCTTGTCGGCGCCGGATTTCGGATCGTAACCAGCCTTCACGATCGGCGCGACGGAGATCGTGAGCGCCGCGAGCCAGGGCTGCATCGCGTTCAGGGTGGTGG
>JBOHYO010000436.1:0-2616 GCA_050737935.1 Rhodanobacteraceae bacterium | reverse complement strand
AGGTCGTGATCCCGCCACTGTCGAAGTTCATCAAGCAGGAGGTCGGGGAACTGCGCCTGCGCAAGCGTTACGGCATCTCGGTGCTGGCGGTGAACCGCGGCGACGAGGTCGTCCGCGGCGAGGACGTGCGCAAGCTGTCGCTGCGCGCCGGCGATTCGCTGGTGGTGCACAGCTACTGGCGCGATCTTGCGCTGGCGGCGGAAAGTCGCGACCTGGTTCCGGTCACCGACATCCCGACCGAGGAACAGCGCCCAGGCAAGGTGCGCTACGCGCTGGCGTTCTTCGCGCTGGCAATGGCGCTCGGGCTGTTCACGGACCTGAGACTCGCGGTCGCGATGTTGACGGGCGCCGTCGGCATGCTGCTGGCCGGCGTGCTCAACATGGACGAAGCCTACGGCGCGATCAACTGGAAAACCATCTTCGTGATGGCCTGCCTGATCCCGCTCGGCATCTCGATGGACTCGACCGGCACCGCCGCCTGGATGGCGCAGGAAATCCTGGCGTACCTCGGCGGCCTGCCGCAGTGGGTGATCCAGGCGTTCGTCGCGGTGCTGGCGTTGATCTTCTCGCAGATCATTTCGCACGTCGGCACCGCGGTGATGATGGTGCCGATGGCGATCAACATCGCGCTCGCGTCGGGCGGCAATCCAAGCGTCTATGCACTGATCGTGGCGCTGTCGGTGTCCAATACCTTCCTGATCCCGGGCGCCAGCCCGACGCTGCTGATCGTCGCCGGCCCTGGTGGCTATCGGCCGCGCGATTTCCTGCGCGTGGGCCTGCCGCTGACCGTGATCATGCTGGTGGTGACGTTGGTGATGGTGAACGTGGTGTTCGGGAGATAGACAAGCGGGGTCAGAGTGCACTTTCGGACCGAGCTCATGACAATCTGGGTGGTTTTTCGAAAGTGCACTCTGACCCCGGTTTTCCTGGTGTCGTAATGAAGGCGGTTCAGAAGCCGCCGCGCGCCCCGACCACGCCGCAGAAGACGGCAGCCAACGCGAGCGTCAGCAGTACGGCATGCACCGCGAGGAATGCGCCGGGCTTGTGGATCAAACCGATCTTTGCGGGCAGGCGCAGCGGTTCGGCGACGAACAACATCACCACGAACAGCACCCAGACCAGCAGCATCAAGTCGATCCACCAGCCGTAGGCAAACTGCAGGCGCGCGAAACCGCCGTTGATTCCGAGCATCCAGAAGCCCGTGATGCCGACAACCACCACCGCGACCCGCGCCTGGTTCGCGAAGCGCGCCTCCAGTTGCTCGATCCGCTGGATCCGTTCGGGCTCCGGCAGCCGGTTGAAGATCGGCAGCAACACCGCCGTTACCATCGCGACCCCGCCGATCCACCACACCACGCCGAGCACGTGGATCGCAAGCAGGATGTTGAACGTCGCCATGGTCTCGTACAGCTCACCGAACCCATCGTGCCGCCAGTCTAGGCGCGCCCGTGGTGACGCCATTGACCCAGGTCAACGCGGCCCGCCCTGGAGGTTGGCCGTGTCGTGGCAGCGCGCGCCGCCGTGATTTTTCGTAGGAGTACGCGTGCACGTGACCGGTCTCCCGAGAACGAACGAGTACTTGCTGACCGTCCATCGCGGGCATGGCCCGCTCCTACAAAAATCCACGCACTCTCGTAGGAGCGGGCCATGCCCGCGACGGGTTACGACGCGAGAGCGGTGGAGGCCGGTGCGGTGGAAATCGCGGCAGGTTTGTACTTCGCGTATTTTTTCAGCAGCGACTGAAAGCCCGGACCGCGACGGATCGGGTCCCAGGCCGGGATCGAACCACAGCATCACGGGTGAGTAACAGGCGCGACGCCGCGCAGGTCAGTCGGGCTCGTCTTCGAAGCGCAGGTGCTTGACGCTGCGACCGTTGCGGCGCACCAGCCGCAGGGCCTCGATGCCGATACGCACGTGGTCCTTCACGAACTCCGCCTTGACCCGCGCGTCCGATACGCTGGTCTTGACTCCCTCCGGCACCATCGGCTGGTCGGACACCAGCAGCAGCGCACCCGAGGAAATGCGATTGGCAAAACCGGCCGCGAAGATAGTCGCGGTTTCCATGTCGATCGCCATGCAGCGCAGCGTGCGCAGGTAGTCCTTGAAACCCGCGTCGAACTCCCACACGCGGCGGTTGGTGGTGTACACGGTGCCGGTCCAGTAGTCGTGGCCGAGGTCGCGGATCATCGTCGACACGCCACGCTGCAACTGGAACGCGGGCAGCGCCGGCACCTCGCGCGGCAAATAATCATCGCTGGTGCCTTCGCCGCGGATCGCAGCGATCGGCAGGATCAGGTCGCCGAGCCGGTTCTTCCGCTTGAGGCCCCCGCACTTGCCGAGGAACAGCACCGCGTCGGGCGTGACCGCCGACAACAGGTCCATCACCGTTGCGGCGTTCGGGCTGCCCATGCCGAAGTCGATCATCGTCAGCCCATCGGCGGTCGCGCAGGGCATCGGCCGCTCGCGGTCGACGATGCTTGCCCCCGTCAGCGCGCAGAACGTTTCGACGTATCCGATGAAGTTGGTGAGCAGGATGTGGCGGCCGAAATTTTCCAGCGCTTCGCCGGTGTAGCGCGGCAACCAATCGCGAACGATGTCGAGCTTGTCCTGCATGGC
>JBOHYO010000435.1:0-2509 GCA_050737935.1 Rhodanobacteraceae bacterium | reverse complement strand
GCGCTCAGCACCAACCTACAAGAGCACGCTCGGTGTAACGGCACGCCAGCGCGTAGGTTGGGCTGATCCCGGGCTTGTTCCTGGAGAAGCCCAACGGCCGTCAAAAAGGCCGTTGGGCTTCGCTGCGCTCAGCACCAACCTACTGGAACACGCTCGGTGTAACGGCACGCCAGCGCTCCTCAGCGGGCCCTCACGCTGCGGCCCGCGCCACTGACCTTGCGGGCGATCATCAGCGCGACCATGATCGCGGCGCTGAGTCCGCCCGACATCAGGATTTCGAATGGCCACAGGTTGTGCGAGGTCGGATCGCGTGCGGTATCGACGATCAGGCGCAACACCACGAACCCCATGATCGCCGCCGGCACCGCGGCTGCGAGGCGCCAGCCGCCGCGCCAGCGCCACAGGCCCCACGCCGGCCCGAAGATCGAGAACAGGCCGAGCACCGCCACTGTCAGCATGAAACCGGTGAAGATGAGCGTCTCACCGGCGGTGACCGGCTGGTTCATGGCTTTCTGGTAGTCCGCGTCCTGAGCGGCCTTGTCGGCTGCGCGCAGCGTGGTTACCCACGCTGGCGGCGACGCCGTCTCCGCGGGCGCATCATCGCCGGTTACCGAAACCGGATACGTCGCCACGACGTGCGTGCCCTTCGGCGAACCGTTGCCCGCACTGATCTGCACTTCGTCCACCTGGGCGCCGGGGTCGAGGAAGAACCAGCCCAGCGCTTCGCCGCTGCCTGCCGGGTAGGCGCGCGACGGATTGCTCCCCGCATCCGCCGGCTTGCCCTGGAAGTACGGCTCGGCCCAGATTTGCACCGGCTTGTCGCTGGTGTAGTGCAAGTGCAGATAGAAGGTCTGGTTGCGGCCGAGCGTAACCACATCATCGATCGGCCAGGTACCGACGACCTGAACGGTCGTTTCGGCGTGTGCAAGCGGAATCGTCAGCATGGCCACCGCCATGCAAGCCAGCATTGCCAGGATGCGCATCACGGATCTCCCCGGTCCGGTCGCCGGGCCGGAGGATAGCAGCGAATGCCGGCAGGCTTTCCGCTACCGGCCATTCTGTCGGATCGGGGCGCTCGAGCGAAAGATGTCGTCTTCCGATGTGTAGCTGACTTGTCCTACGAGGCAACTGAGGATCGCAATCGACGTGTCGGGAAACATTACATTCGATGCGGCGCGCCGCCGACGGCGCAAAGACAGCAAAAGCCTGCGCCTGGACGATTCCAGCAAGGACCGAACCGGAAATCGCGTGTCGAGATCGTTTACATGTTTGCGGTCCGAACCTGGATTGCGATTGCTAAGTCTCTGAAAGGAAAGGGCGATGGTTTCGCTTTGACATTGGCACGTGACTTGCTTCACCCGTGCGACAGGGCAAGCAGGCTCCGGAGTCGGTGTCATGAATAAACGCATTATCTTCGGGTTGATGTCCGCTGCAGCCATTGCGCTGTTCGTGCAGGCAGGCCCGGCATTCGCAACCCCGGTCACGATCAACATGGGCCAGGTGTATACCGGCGCGACGCCAGATGGCTCGGCGCCCTGGCTTGTGGCAACCTTCAACCAAACCGGGTCGAACACAGGAACCTTGACGCTGACCTCTCATTTGGGCGCGTCGGATTTCCTCCAGGGCTTGAACAGCTCCAACTCGACCGTTGGCTGGGCTTTCTATTTGAACCAGTCGCTGTCCGCCATCACCTGCACTACCGGAATCTGCGGGAACAGCAATAGCGCGTTCAATGCCGGCGGTTTCAATACCGGTCCCGTCCAAGCGGGCGCTTTCAATCTGGGATTCGGGTGGGGGCCACACGACCGCTTCGACGGCAGCGACAGCGCCGTCTACGGCCTGACCTTTGCAAGTGCTTTGACCGGCAACCCGTTCGCGGCCAACGGCAGCGGCTGGTTCTCGGTTGCGCACGTACAGGGAATCGGCGTCCGCGGTGGCGACAGCGGCTGGATCGTGTCGGGGGCGGGGACTCCAGTGACTGTGCCTGAACCCGCGGAACTCGGACTCTTCGGATTGGGCCTGTTGCTGGTCGGACTGTTCGCCGGTTGGCGCCGCCGCTGGCAATGAACTGACGGCGTTTGCCGCCAAGAGGCGCAAGCAAAAGCAATCCCCGGCAACGGGGATTGCTTTTTTTGGACCGAGCACAACGGGTCTCCACTCTCCGACGCTGCGCGTCGCGGTGCGGCCGCCCGGGAGACGTAGCGCAGTCCACTGCTAACGTCATTCCGGAATCCAGCTTTGAAATCTTCAGGAACCAAAAAGCCGGAAGTGCATTCCGGGTTCGGCCTGTTGTGGAGCCGCAGGTCGCCCCGGAATGACGAGATGTGGATGTGGCGCGGACTCTGGTTGGCTATCGCGTAGCCGCGGCATCGGCCGAGCACACTTCCACGCTGCGCGGCTTGCAGGCGTAGGGCAACTGGTCGGCCGGTTTGCCGGCCACGGTGTTGTCGATCCAGCGGTTAACGACTTCCTTCAGGATCGCCATCGGCAAGCTGCCCTGGCCCAGTAC
>JBOHYO010000434.1:0-3635 GCA_050737935.1 Rhodanobacteraceae bacterium | reverse complement strand
GAGGAAATGCCGCCTCGCCCGCATTGAGAACAAGCGGGACAGAGAGGGAAATCCAGCGGCGTCATTTCTCTCCGCCCGGGCTTCATTACGAAGTAATCGCTCTCCTGCGGCGCAGACGGTCGAAATTGTCGTTGACGTGGATGACGGTCCGCTGCTGGGCGTCCGCACGCTGCCGCAGAGTATCGGGTCGCCTCGGCCGGCGGCGTCCGGGCGACGAGGTTTTCGCCGCAGGGAAATGCGAAGTTGTTGATCATCGATGATCAACGACGCCTCGTCGGCGAGCTGTTGATCGGGTGCGCGGCAGTGGCCCCGGCCGCGGGAATCCCATCCTGGATTCAATGGCGCGTTGGCGGCGTGACAGGCGGGAAAGCGGCGCTGCAGGCCGGCAGCATCGCGATGAGACCGGTATCGAACTGCCCGAGCCATGATCCCGGGCTTCCGGCGGCGATGCCCCCAATTGCCGGCCGCAGCCAGGACAGCGCGTGAACAGCTTTCCGGAAAAGGAAAAACTTGCCCCCTTGCGCGTTGCAGCGCAGGATGGACGCTTGCCGCGTGCCCCCGGACAGGACCCCTGAGACACCAATGGCCAACGACACAGCCAAGACCGTTCCCGAAACCGGCGTTCCGCACACCCCGGACACACAAGAGCGCTCGCATCTGACCTTTCCCGTGGTCGGCTTGGGCGCATCCGCCGGCGGCCTGTCCGCGCTGAAGCGCATCTTCGAGAGCCTGCCGAAGCAGAACGGCATGGCCTTCGTGGTGATCCTGCACCTTTCGCCCAAACACGAAAGCAGCGCCGACAAGGTGCTGCAGGCCTGCACCCGCATGCCGGTGATCCAGGTCAACGAGGAGACGCCGCTGCAGCCGGATCACGTATACGTGATCTCGCCCGCCCACGACCTGAAGATGAGCGACGGCACGTTGCTGGTAGCGCCGGCGGAGCGTCCGCGCGGGCGGCCGGTGGCGATCGACCTGTTCTTCCGGACGCTGGCCGACGCGCATCAATCCAAGGCGGTCGGCATCATCTTGTCGGGCACCGGCGCGGATGGCTCGGTCGGCATCGCCCGCATCAAGGAGCAGGGAGGGGTGACGTTTGCGCAATCGCCGCAGGACGCCGAATACGAAGACATGCCGCGCAGCGCGATCGCCAGCGCGCAAATCGATTTCGTGCTGCCGTCTGCGGAAATCGCCGACAAGCTGATCGCCTTGCGGGACAACACCCGCAGTATCCGCCTGCCCAGGGTGGAACCGGAAGGTGCGCCGCCGGCGAAAGTGTCGCCGGACGACAGCGGTGTAGCCGAACAGGCGCTGCGCGAGGTGCTGGAGATCCTTGCCACGCGCTCCGGCCATGACTTTCGCTGTTACAAACGCGCCACCGTGCTACGGCGGATCGAGCGGCGGATGCAGGTCAACCTGGTGAAGAGCCTGCCGGCCTATCGCGATTTCCTCGCCGCGCATCCGGACGAAACCCACGCGCTGCTGGACGACATGCTGATCGGCGTCACCAACTTCTTCCGCGACCGCGAATCCTTCGAGGCACTCGAACGCGAAGCGATCCCGCAACTGTTCGAGGCCACGCGCCCACCCGAGCAGGTGCGCGTGTGGGTGCCCGGCTGCGCCACCGGCGAGGAAGCCTATTCGATCGCGATGCTGCTGGCCGATCACGCGGCCACGCTCGGCGGCCCGGCACAATGGCAGGTGTTCGCCAGCGACATCGACGTGTCCGCGATCGCCATCGGCCGCGCCGGGGTGTACCCCGAATCGATCGTCACCGACGTGCCGCCCACCCGGCTGCGCCAGTTCTTCAGCAAGGAGGATAACCGCTACCGCGTCAACAAGGCGATCCGCGACCGCGTACTGTTCGCGCTGCACAACGTGCTGCGTGATCCGCCGTTTTCGCAGCTCAACCTCGTCAGTTGCCGGAACCTCTTGATCTATCTGGATCGCGAAGTCCAGGCGCGGCTGCTGGAAACCTTCCACTTCGCGCTGCGCCCGGGTGGGCTGCTGTTCCTGGGCACGTCGGAATCGGCCGATGTCGCGTCGGCGCATTTCGACGTGGTGGACAAGGCCCACCGCATCTTCCGTGCACGGGTGCTGGCGCGCGGCGTACGACCGATTCCCCAATTGACGCCCCGCCCGAACGGCCCGTCGCGGCCGCCGCCGCCGCGACGCCCACGCGACCGGCGCGGCTTCTCCTTCGCCGACGTGCACCAGCGCGTGCTGGAGTTCTATGCACCGCCCAGCGTGATCGTGGACCGCGACGGCAACATCGTGCACATGTCCGAACATGCCGGGCGTTTTCTGCGCTTCGGCGCCGGCGAGCCCACCCACAACCTGGTCGCGGTGGCGGACCCCGCCTTGCGCGCCGAAGTGCGCAGCACGCTATTCCAGGCGGTGCACGGCAACAAGAGCGTGGATACGCGCGTGCGAATCGCGGAAGGCGATCAGCCGCCGCGCTTCGTCAACGTCGTGGCGCGGCCGTTCCGCGATCCGGAAGCCAACGCCGAGTTCGTGCTGGTGCTGTTCGATGAAGTCGAGGATGCTTTTGAATCCGCCGGCGAATCCTCCGCGGACGGCGGAGAGGGCAACGGCGTGGTACGGCACCTGGAAGCGGAGTTGCTGCACACGCAGACGCACCTGCAGAGCAACATCGAGCAGTACGAAACCTCCAGCGAGGAACTGAAGGCTTCGAACGAGGAATTGCAGGCCAGCAACGAGGAGTTGCGTTCGGCTACCGAGGAAGTGGAAACCAGCAAGGAGGAATTGCAGTCGATCAACGAGGAATTGAGCACGGTCAATTTCGAGTTGAAGACCAAGGTGGACGAACTGGCCAAGGCCAACGACGACCTGCAGAACCTCATCGGCGTCGCCGACATCGCGATCCTGTTCGTGGACGCTGGGCTGCGCATCAAGCGCTTCACGCCGCGCGCAGCGGACCTGTTCAACATCCTGCCGGGCGACATCGGTCGCAGCCTGATGGACATCACCAGCAAGCTCGACTATCCCGAACTGGGAGAGGACGCCGCCGCGGTGTTCGATTCGCTGCGGCCGATCGAGCGTGAAGTGCGCAGCGCGGCCGGCCGCCGCTATGCGGCGCGCGTGCTGCCGTACCGTACCGTCGAGAACCATATCGACGGTGCGGCGCTCAGCTTCATCGACATCACCCATCTGCGGCGTGCCGAACAGAAGTTGCGGCTGAGCGAAGCCCATCTCCAGGAGGCCGTTCTGGCCATACGCGATCTGGCGGTGATCGTGCTGGACGGCGAGATGCGCATCACGGCGTGGAATGCCGGCGCGGAAAGATTGCTCGGCTATTCCGAGCAGGACATGCTCGGCGAACCGCTGACGCGCCTGTACACGCCCGAGGACATCGCCGACGGCGCGCCGCAGAATGACCTTGCCGGCGCCGATGTCGGCGGCAATGTCGAAGTCGGACATTGGTACCTGACCCGGCATGGCGGACGGGTTTTCGGCACCGGCGTGCTCAGCCGCATCGATAACGAGCAACTGCACGGGTACGTCAAGATCGTGCGCGACACCACCCACGAGGCCACGCGGCGGGCCGCCCGCGCCGACCGGGACGGCCACGCATCCGCAGGCTCGGTGAAAGACGATTTCCTGGCCGTGATCTCGCA
>JBOHYO010000433.1:0-1737 GCA_050737935.1 Rhodanobacteraceae bacterium | reverse complement strand
CGGCCTCGCGCCGCGACATCCATGCTTCATCGTGCGGGCGGGCATCATCCAGGACATGCACGATCGATGCGGTCCGCGGCGGATGTTCTGCGCGCAATGCGTACGGGTCGGCTTTCAGGGGAAGCAGCGCGCCGTCCGCGTCCTTGATCTCGAACTTGTAGAGCGCGCGGACTCCGACGTGCGGCACGAACAATTCCCACACGCCGCACTCGTGACGCATGCGCATCGGAAAGCGCCGGCCGTCCCAGTTGCAGAAGTCGCCGACCACGCTGACGCGGCTCGCGCCGGGCGCCCATACCGCGAACGCGGTGCCCTCGACGCCGTCCATGCTCGTCGGGTGCGCGCCGAGACGCTCGTAATTGCGAAGGTGGGTGCCTTCGGCCAGAAGGTACACATCCATTTCGCCGAGGACTTCGCCGAACCGGTAGGCGTCCTCGAACTCAATCGGTCCGTCGCCGGTTTGTGCGCGCAGCCGGTAGCGCGTGGGACGCTGCAGCGTGCCTGTCCACAATCCGGCGGGATGGATGGACGTGCATTCGGCAAGCTTGCCGCCGCGTGGCTCGATCAGCGTCATTGATGCCACGTCGGGCATCAACACCCGCACCACCGTCTTCTGATCGGCCAATGCGTGGGGGCCGAGCAGGGCGAAGGGATCGCCGCAGTTACCGGTGACGAGCGACTCGATCTGGGCGCGGCTGATGTCGAGCTTGTCTTGTCTCTCAGGTGTCATTTTGACCGGCAGGGTTTTCCCTTCTCCCCTCGGGAGAAGGTGGCGCGCAGCGCCGGATGAGGGTACGGGTCGCACAAGCAACCGTCCGTGGTGCGGGCGCCGGTGCGGCCATCCTTGGCCGCCCGTTCGGAGCGTCGCGTGATGCCACCGGCATCACGCAAACGCCGCTCCTCACCCTCACCCGCCCGTTCGGGAGCGCTACGGGCTCGCGCTGCGCGCGCCTCTCCCGGAGGGAGAGGGGTTCTTTCGCGTTGAAAATCCGCGTCAGGCAGGAAAGTCATTGTGGTTCCCGGTCGGGCTAGCTTGTGCATGTCCGTCCATGAGATGTTGCACGCCGCGCACCGGGATCAGCAGCCACCCGGGCCGGTTGTTCGCTTCGTATACGATCTCGTAGCACGCCTTCTCCAGGATGAACAGGTCGAGCCAGTGCTGTGCAGTCGCGGGATCGGCCGGATAACTATCGACCCCGGCGATGGTCTTGCGATAGGCCTCGAGGAACGCGGCGGTCGCAGCGGTGCACCACCGGCTCGCAAACGAAACGGCGGCATCGGGCGAGGTGGCGAGCGCCGGCGGCAGCCGCATCTGTGCGGCGGCGGCCGCGTAGTTGAACGAGCGCAGCATGCCGGCGACGTCACGCAGCGGCGAGTACTTGCCGCGCCGCTGTTCCATGGGCCTCTCGGGCTCGCCTTCGAAATCCACGATCAACCAGTCGTCCTTCGCGAGCAGTACCTGGCCGAGGTGGTAATCGCCGTGGATGCGCGTCTTGGTCGCGTCGAGATCCGGCTCACCCAGGCGATCCAACAGGTGCATACATTCCTGCCGCCGCGCGAGCAAGGCCTGGACTTCCATGCGTGCCGGTTCGTCCAGCTCGTGCAATGCCTCTGCGAGGGCATCGAACGCCCGCTCGGCTTGCCGGCGGGCCGAGCAGCGCCATTCGCGCATGTCGCCGGCGTCGATGCGCTCGGGCGCGAAGGCGGGGTCCGTCGTGCCCGACGCGAACGCCCGAT
>JBOHYO010000432.1:0-5056 GCA_050737935.1 Rhodanobacteraceae bacterium | reverse complement strand
TCTCCGGAAGTGTGATCGAGGACCCTCATCGCCATGCTGCCTCGTACGGTATGATCCGCCCCGGGACACGCGGCTGTGAATGCATGATCTGGGGCTTGGCCATCGTTTCGCTGTTTGCGTTCATGCTGGCTTTTGCCAGCCACTCGGCCGGCTGGATGGGGCTGGGTTTGGCGGTGGGTCTCATTTGCGGCATCGCAGCCGCGCTGATCTTCATCGACCGGCACCTGCGCGCGAGTTCGCGCCCCGAGCACATGACGGATCGCGAGATCTCGGCGCTGCGCCATACGGTCCACAAGCCCGAAGAACCCCAACGGAGACTTCCGCCCGGCCCGCCCGGCTGACGGCATTTTCGCGGCCGGCCGGCCTCGGGTTTGCTAGGCTTGACTCCTTGCGTGGCCTGGTGGAGACCGTCGATGAGCAAGGTGCATCCCGTTCCGTCCGCATTCGCCGCCGCCGAGCGGATCAAGCCCGACGAATACGAGCGTCGCTATGCCGAATCGCTGCGCGACCCGGAGGCGTTCTGGGCCGAAGCCGCGAAACGGCTGGACTGGATCAAGCCGCCGACGCAAATCCGCGACGTTTCCTTCGACACGAAGGACCTGCACATCCGCTGGTACGCCGACGGGGTGCTGAATCCCACCATCAGTTGCCTCGACCGCCACCTCGACAAGCGCGGCGACAAGACCGCGCTGCTGTTCGAGGGCGATGATCCCCAAGTATCCCGCAGGATCAGCTATCGCGAGTTGCACGTGGAAGTTTGCCGGTTCGCCAACGCGTTGAGGAACCTCGGCGTCGCCAAGGGCGACCGCATCGCCATCTACATGCCGATGATTCCCGAGGCTTGCGTGGCGATGCTGGCCTGCGCGCGCATCGGCGCGATCCATTCGGTGGTGTTCGGCGGCTTCTCGCCCGACGCGCTCGCCGGACGCATCGCCGATTCCGCATGCAAACTGGTGATCACCGCCGACGAGGGCGTACGTGCCAACAAGAAGATCCCGCTGAAGGCCAACGTCGACCAAGCGCTGACCCGTCCCGGCACCACCAGTATCGAAACGGTGGTGGTGGTGCGCCGCACCGGCGGTGCGGTGAACATGCAGTCGCCGCGTGACCGCTGGTGGCATGCGCTGGTCGAGGGTCAACCCGACCAATGCGAGCCCGAACCGATGAACGCGGAGGATCCGCTGTTCATCCTCTACACCTCCGGGTCGACCGGCAAACCCAAGGGTGTGCTGCACACCATCGGCGGCTACATGGTGTGGGTGTCGCTGACCCACGAGGCGATCTTCGACCTGCGCGAGGATGACGTCTACTGGTGCACGGCCGACGTCGGCTGGGTCACCGGCCACAGCTATATCGTGTACGGGCCGCTCGCCAACGGCGCAACCTCGCTGGTGTTCGAGGGCATACCGACCTGGCCCGATGCTTCGCGCCTCTGGCAGGTCTGCGACAAGCACGAGGTGACGATCCTGTACACCGCGCCGACGGCGATCCGCGCACTGATGCGCGCAGGCGAGGAACCGGTGAAGAAGACCTCGCGCAAATCACTGCGGCTGCTCGGTTCGGTCGGCGAACCGATCAACCCCGAAGCCTGGGAGTGGTACTTCAACGTGGTCGGCGAGGGCCGCAGTCCGATCGTCGACACCTGGTGGCAGACCGAGACCGGCGGAATCCTGATTTCGCCGCTGCCCGGTTCGACGAGCTTGAAACCCGGAGCCGCGATGAAGCCTTTTTTCGGCATCAGGCCCGCGATCTTCGATGCCGACGGCGGCGTCATCGAAGGCGAGGGTTCCGGGAACCTCGTGATCACCGATTCCTGGCCCGGCCAGATGCGCTCGGTGTACGGCGACCACCAGCGCTTCATCGAGACCTATTTCAAGATGTACGCCGGCGTCTACACCACCGGCGACGGCGCCGAGCGCGATGCCGACGGCGACTGGAAGATCACGGGGCGGGTCGATGACGTCATCAACGTGTCCGGGCACCGGATCGGTACGGCCGAGGTGGAAAGCGCCATGATGGCTGACCTGCGCGTGGCCGAAGCCGCGATCGTCGGCTGCCCGCACGACATCAAGGGCACCACCCTGTACGCCTTCGTGACGCCCAAGGAGGGCATCGCGCCGAGCGACGAGCTGAAGAAGGAACTCATCACCGGAATCCGCGAACGGATCGGAGCATTCGCGGCGCCGGAGTACCTGCAGTGGGCGCCGGCGCTGCCGAAGACGCGCTCGGCCAAAACCATGCGCCGGATCCTGCGCAAGATCGCCGAAGCCGGCGACCACGAGGTCGACCTCGCCGCGCTGGGCGATACCTCGACGCTTGCCGATCCGTCCGTCGTGAAGCGCCTGTACGACGAGCGCGTCCGGCATTGATGCGGGTACGCGCAGGCATCGCCCGATCGTGCGCGACCTGACGTTTGCCGATGCGGTTCCCGCGGCCGTCGCCGGGCAACTCGATGACGGATCGGTCCATCTCTGGCGGATGCGTTACGCGCCATCACAGGGGCGGGCGCCGTTGCTGGAACTGCTCGGCGCCTACCTCGGAAAGCCGGCATCGGACGTTGTCCTGATGTCGGGCGCACACGGCAAACCGCGCGTGGCTGGCCCCCAAATGCAGCGCGACGGAAGCCATCCGCTCGAGTTCAACTGGTCGCACAGCGGAGACAACGCGCTGGTCGCGCTGTCTCGCGGCCGAGCACTCGGGGTGGACATCGAGCGCTTCGGCAGGCCAGTGCGCGCCCTGGAACTCGCACGCCGGTTCTTCGATCCGGCCGAAGGCGATGCCCTGCAATCGCTCGCAATTTCGGCGCGTGATCGTGCATTCATCGGACTGTGGTGCGCCAAGGAGGCGGTATTGAAGGCGGCAGGCGAGGGCCTGTCGTTCGGTCTCGCCCGACTGGTCTTTGCACCGCACCAGGGCACGGGCTGGAAGCTCGTCCGCATGGATCCGGCGCTGGGCGACAGGGACGAGTGGCAGATCGTCGGCTTCGACGCCGCATCGGGCTACCGTGGCGCGCTCGCCTGGCGCGGCCCCGCCTCCCGCGTCTTCACTTTCCAGAGCAGACCGGCCGCTGGCTGAACGCCGTCGGTTGCACCGGAACTCGCTCGCATCCCCAGGGTCTCACTTGATACGGGCAGTCTCCCCGTAGGTTCGCCACAGAAGGTGGACCATGCACTCTCCGGCGCGAAGCCATCTTCGCGCCGCTTTTTTGCGCGCTTTTCGTGCGTGCTTTTCGTGCGATCATCCCTGATCGCTGCGTCACGAGCCGACATGTACATCAACATTTTCGCGGCCGACGAACGCCAGGGCGGCCATCCTTGACCTGACTTTTCGCGAAAAGCATTGCGCCGAGAGGCCTCATGACGGTACTCAGTGTCAACCTCAACAAGATTGCCGTGCTGCGAAACGCGCGCGGCGGTACCGAGCCCAGTCTCGCGCGTGCGGCTGAAACCTGCATGGCCGCGGGCTGCGGAGGCATCACCGTGCATCCGCGACCGGATCGCCGCCACGTCACCGCGGAAGACGTGGCCCTGCTGGCGGAACTGACCCGCGGCCGGGTGGAATTCAACATTGAAGGCAATCCCTTCGCCCCGCCACGGCCCGGTTACCCGGGTATGCTCGAGCTGGTGCGACAGGCACGGCCCGCGCAGGCCACGCTGGTTCCCGATACCGAAGGTCAGCTCACCTCCGACCATGGTTTCGATCTGGTACGTGATGCATCGAAGCTCGCGCCGGTGGTCGCCCAGCTGGCTTCTATGGGATGCCGCGTTTCGCTGTTCGTCGACGTGGACAACGCCGACGGTTTCGATCGGGCGCGTGACATCGGCGCGGCCCGGGTCGAACTCTATACCGGGCCTTACGCCGATGCGTTCGCGCAAGGCAACGCCACCCGCGAGCTGTCGCGCTGCACGGACGCAGCGAGACGTGCGCTGGCTGCGGGCCTCGCGGTGAACGCGGGGCACGACCTCAACCAGCAAAATCTGGTTGCATTCCTGCGCGCGATTCCCCAGCTCGCGGAAGTCTCGATTGGCCACGCGCTAATCGGCGAGGCGCTCTACGAAGGGCTCGATCGCACCGTCCGCGACTACCTCGCGATCCTGTCACCCGAGTCACGCCCAACCGCGTAGCGCGGCACTGCGGCCCGGGGAGCACGGACACTCACGCCCGCAAGCGAGCACCGTGCAGCCGCCATGCGCAGGTGACGAAACGATCCGTGCTTCAGTGCACCACCGCGCCCGGTGCGGCCTTCGCATTCCCTTGGGTGATGAAGCCGATGTGCACCATGCCCGCGTCCTTCGCCTCCTGCATCACCTTCCAGATGATCTTGTACTGGGTGGTCTTGTCGGCGCGGATGTTCAATTCCGGCTGGGGCTGGAGGGTGGCGGCAGCGCGCAGCCGTGCGCTCAATACGGCGTCCGAAATCTGGTTGTCGTTCCAGTACAGGGTGCCGTCAGTCTCGACCGCGAGGTCGATCGGCGGTACCTCGATGACCGACGGTTTGGTGTCGGGGTTGGCGCGCGGCAGGTCGACCTTGACCTTGTGAGACATCAGCGGCGCCGTGATCATGAAGATGATCAGGAGCACCAGCATCACGTCGGCCAACGGGGTTACGTTGATTTCGGCCCTCGGGATATCGCTGCCAGTATTGTCGCCTGTACTCATTGCCATGGCGTCATTCCCTCACTTCTCGAAGCCGATCTTCTGCACGTTGTAGCGCTTGGCTTCGGCCATCACTTCGGCCAGATAGTTGTACTGGGTCTCGTCGGTGGCCTTGATGTGCACCTGCGGCTGCAGGTCGATCGACTTGGCGCCGATCGTCGCAAGCTGCGCCTGCAGTTCGACATTGCTGATCGGCAGGTTGTCCCAGGTCATCGTGCCATCGGCACGAATGAACAGCGTTTTCGGGGTCGGCGGATTTTCCGGCGGCTTGACGTTGGGATTCGGCTGCGGCAGGTCGATCTTGATGTTGTGCTGCACGAGTGGCGCGGTAATCATGAAGATGACCAGCAGCACCAGCATCACATCGATCAGCGGCGTGATGTTGATTTCAGCGACCGGC
>JBOHYO010000431.1:0-5165 GCA_050737935.1 Rhodanobacteraceae bacterium | reverse complement strand
ATGGTGCGCTGGCTGGCGCCGCTGTTCGCGTTCACCGCGGAAGAAATCTGGCAGGCGATGCCACGGCAGATGCACATGCCGACCGAAATCCGTGGTGGCTTCACCGTGCGTGAGAAGTCGGTGCTGTTCGAAACCTGGTATCAGGGGCTGCGCGAAACCCGGAACAGCCCGGACGAACGTCGCTGGTGGGGCGACCTGCTCGCGATCCGCGACACCGCGGCGCGGGTGCTGGAAGGCATGCGCAAGGAAGGCAGGATCGGTTCGTCGCTGGACGCGACGCTCACCATCCACGCCGATCCCGCGATTGCCGAACGCTACAAACAGGTCGCCGACGAATTGCGGTTCTTCTTCATCGTGTCCGACCTGCGTCTCGACATCGGCGACGCGCCTGCCGACGCCGTGCTGACCGAACTCGAAGGCGCCAATGTGTGGGTGTCGGCATCCGTGAGCGAAGCGCCCAAGTGCGTGCGCTGCTGGCACCATCGCGAGGACGTTGGCATGGACGCCGCGCATCCAGAGCTGTGCGGCCGTTGCGCGGGAAACGTCGCGGCGTTCGAGGGGCACGGCACGGGCGAGACGCGACGCTGGTTCTGAATTCGCGCTAGCATCGCACCGGCTGCGTGACGCGCGGCCGGGGAAAACGAGAGGGGGCGACCATGAAGTGCGCACGACGTTGCATCGTGGGTTTGGTGCTGTGCCTGGTGGCCGGGGCGACCTTGGCGGCCCCGGTTTCGTTCACCGACCTTGCGCGGCACTCCCGCTACAAGGCTGTGAAGATTTCCCCCGATGGCACGCACATCGCGGCCACCACCGTGCTCGCCAATGGCCAGACGGTGTTGTCGCTGATCGACCTGGCAAAGAAGAAAGGGATCAACGTCGCGCCGCGTGCGGGCGACGACGTGCTGGATTTCTGGTGGGCGTCGCCGGAGTACGTGGTGTACACCGAAGCCGAACACGATGGCGGCTGGGACATGCCGATCGCCACCGGCGAGCTCTACAGTGTCGAGGCCGATGGCGGCAGCCCGACCATGCTGTACGGCTATCGCATGGACGGCATGCAAACGGGTTCGCATATCCAGCATGCCACGGCCGAGCGCGGGACGGCGGAGTTCCTCTCGCGCATCGACGGGGACGCGGACCACATCCTCGCCGTCGTGACCAGTTGGGAAGCATCCGGATCGGCGGGCGCGCTGAGCGCCGTCTACCGCGTGGACGTGCGTGATGGCAACAAGCAACGCGTCAGCGGCGCGCCGATGCGTGAGGCATCGTTCCTCGCGGACCACCACGGCAACTTGCGCTTCGCGATGGGCGATGACCTTTCCGGAAAACGCGTGATTTATATGCGCCCTGCCGGGGGCGGCGATTGGGAGTTGCTGGACACGGCAAGCAACGACCGCGACTGGCCCCTGGCGTTCGGCGCCGACGAAAAGACGGTTTGGTTCGAGTGTCCCGGAGCGCCGGGATTCGGTATCTGCCGGTTCGACCCGGCCACGCGCAAAATGACCAGTGCGTGGAGCAATGCGCACGTCGAAGCCACGGATCTTGCGCAAGGGCTGGCGGAGGACTCGGTGATGGGGGTCGAATTCACCGATGGCCGGCCTGCGGTTTCCGTATTCGACAATCAGGCGCCCGGCGTCAAGGCGCTGGTCGGACTGATGCAGCAGTACCCCGGCGAAGACGTGCACTTCGTCTCTGGCACCGATGACGGCAGCAAGGCCATCGCGCTGGTGCAGGCCGACGTCGATCCGGGCACGTTTTTCCTCTACGACCGCGCCACCGGCAAGTTCACGCCGTTGCTGCAGCGCGCGGCATGGATCGATCCGAACCAGCTCGGCCGCGCCGAGCCCTTCACGTTCAAGACACGCGACGGCTTGAGCGAACAGGGCTACGTCACCTACCCGCCCGGCAAGGACAATGCGAAGAACCTGCCGATGGTGGTGTTCGTGCACGGCGGGCCGTATGGCATCCGCGACTGGTGGGAATACGACCCGTACGTGCAGGCGATGGCGACGCGCGGCTATGCCGTGCTGCAGGTGAACTATCGCGGCTCGGGCGGCTACGGCTTCGATTTCAAGAAGGCGGGCTGGCACGAGTGGGGCGGCAAGATGCAGGACGATGTCACCGATGCGACCGACTGGGCGATCGCGCAGGGCATCGCGGACAAGAACCGCATCTGCATCTATGGCGGCAGCTACGGCGGGTACGCTGCGCTGGAGGGCGCGGTGTCGGTTCCCGACCTGTACAAATGCGCCATCGGCTATGTCGGCGTCTACAACCTGCCCGACATGCTGGGCCGGCAGGATGCGGCGCAGACGTTCTACAGCAAAAGCTATTGGCAGCGCACCGTCGGCACGGATGAAACCACGCTGGCGCAACATTCGCCCGTCTACCAACTGGCCAACCTCAAGGCGAAGGTGATGCTGGTCGTGGGCGGGCGCGACACCATCGTGTTGCCCTCGCAGGGCCAGGAAATGCACATGGCCATGTTGAAGCGCAGGATCCCGCACGAATGGCTGTACAAGCCCGACGAATGGCACGGCTTCTACGACCAGGACAACATCGCCGAGCTGTTCGAGAAGGTGGATGCGTTCCTGGACCGAAACATCGGGTCCGGTGCCTCCACACTTGCAGCATCCGCTTCGACGGGCGCGGCACACTAGCCGTCTTCGACGGGCGAAATCGTGTCCGACTTGCGTCTCGATGTGGGTGATGCGCCTGCCGATGCCGTGCGGACCGAACTCGAAGGCGCCACTACACCGCGGGGCGGTGCGCGATCCGGCATTCGGGTCTAAGATCGGCCTTGGGCGGTCATGGCGCAGCCGGGCCGAATGGGAAGCGGATTACTGGGGGAGACGCGACATGACGCGTGCATTGCGTGGGATCGTGGGGGTACTGCTGTTCGGATTCACGGCTGCGGCGGCAGCGGCGGCAGTTCCGGTTTCGTTCGCCGATCTCGCGCGGCACGCGCAATTCAAGATGGTCAAGATTTCGCCGGACGGCACCCACTACGCCGTGACGGCGGTGCTTCCCGACGGCCAGACCGTGCTGGCGCTGCAGAATCTGACGACCGGGAAAGGCGTCAATCTCGCGCCGCGCGGCAACGACGACGTGCTCGACTTCTGGTGGGTATCGCCGAAATACGTGGTCTACGACGTGGCCCAGCACTTGGGCGGTTGGGACAGTCCGTTCCCGACGGGGGAGTTGTACAGCGTCGAGGCCGATGGCCAAAGCGGCAGGATGATTTACGGCTACCGCCTAGGCGGCGGACAGGTCGGCTCGCACATCCAGCATGCCGCCCCCGAGCAGGGGACTGCCCAGTTTCTGGCGCGTATCGACGGCGATCAGGACCATATCCTGGTGACCGTCACCAGTTGGGAACAATCCCAGGCCGCCGGCAAATTGAGCGACGTGTACCGGATGGACGTTCGCAATGGCAACAAGGTACGCGTTGCCACGGCGCCGATGCGTGATGCCGAGTTCCTCGCCGACCATCACGGCCATGTGCGCTTTGCGATGGACGACGACCGCGGGGGCAACCGCGTGATCTACATGCGCCCTGCCGACGGTGGCGAATGGGAACTGCTGCAGCAGGCGAGCGACGACCGCGACTGGCCGATCGCGTTCAGTGCCGACGACCAGGCGGTGTGGTTCACTTGTCCCGGCAAACCGACCGGGCTTGGCGTCTGCAAGTTCGATCCGGCGACCCGTGCGATGACGCAGGTGTGGAGCAATCCGCACGTTGCAGCCACCGGGCTGGCCCAGGGCCTGGCCAGCGGATCGGCAATCGGTGTCGAGTTCACGGATGGCCGCCCGTCGGTTGCGGTGTTCAGCAACCAGGCGCCGGCGGTCCAGGCCATCATCGGTTTGATGCAGCAGTACCCGGGCGAAGAAGTGAGTTTCGTGTCCGGCACCGACGATGGCAGCAAGGCCATCGCGCTGGTCGAAGCCGATGCCGATCCGGGCACGTTCTTCGGCTATGACCGGGCGTCGAACAAATTCACGCCGATGCTGCAGCGTGCCAATTGGATCCATCCGGACCAGCTCGGTCGCGCCGTGCCGTTCAGCTTCAAGACGCGCGATGGCCTTACCGAACAGGGCTACGTCACGTATCCGCCCGGCAAGGAGAGCGCAAAGAACCTGCCGATGGTGGTGTTCGTGCACGGCGGCCCGTTCGGCATCCGCGACTGGTGGGATTACGAACCCTACGTGCAGGCGATGGCGACGCGCGGGTACGCGGTGCTGCAGGTCAACTACCGTGGCTCCGGCGGCTACGGGTACACCTTCGAGAAGGCCGGCTGGCGACAGTGGGGCGGCACGATGCAGGATGATGTCACCGATGCCACCCGCTGGGCCATCGCGCAGGGTATCGCGGACAAGAACCGGATCTGTATCTACGGCGGCAGCTACGGTGGCTATGCTGCCCTGGAGGGCGCGGTCAAGGTACCGGACCTTTACAAGTGCGCGATCGGCTACGTCGGCGTGTACGACTTGCCCATGCTGTTCAAGCGCGGCGACGCCCAGCAGACGCTCTATGGCGAAGCATTCATGAAACGCGAGATCGGCACCGACATGACCGTGCTGGCCCAGCACTCGCCGATCTACCAGCTCGACGACCTGAAGGCCCAGGTGATGCTGATCGTCGGCGGGCGCGACACGCGGGTGCCGCAGGGGCAGGGCATCGAGCTGCACGAGGCACTGCAGAAGCGCGGAATTGCGCACACGTGGTTGTACAAGCGCGATGAGCGGCATGGCTTCTACGACCAGGACAACATCGCCGAGCTGTTCGAGAAGGTGGATGCGTTCCTGGCCGCGAACATCGGGCCGGGCGTCAAGGCTGGCGCGACCGCGGAATCTTCCGCCGGCACGCCCTAGCGCCGGGCATTGCAACGGCCGCTACTCGCGTTCCTGCCAGTCGCGGCGACGGTGGGTGCGGATCGGTTCGTGGTTGCCGTGCAGCCGATCCTCGAAGCGCGCGGCCTGGTCCTCGCGTTCGTTGCGCAGCTTCCGGTAATGGCGCAAGCGGTCCGGATCGAGATCGCCGCGCTCGAGGGCTTCACGCACCGCGCAGCCGGGCTCATTGCCGTGGCTGCAATCGGCGAAGCGGCATTGTTCCGTCAGGGCATCGATGTCCGCGAACAGCTCGAGATCCTCGTCGCCGGTCAGCT
>JBOHYO010000430.1:0-2718 GCA_050737935.1 Rhodanobacteraceae bacterium | reverse complement strand
CGAGCGTCACCCGGTTCCACTGGCCGCCGGCGCGCAGCCGCAAGCGGTCCCGCGCGCGATTGATCAACAGGTGGCGCATCGCGCGCGCGGCGTAGGCGAAGAACTGCGCCGGCTCGCGAAACTGCAGGCTCGACCGGTCGCCCATCCGCAGATACAACTCGTGCACCAGCTCGGTGGTGTCGAGGGTTCCATTGCGGCGCTGGCCCGCGAGTCGCCGGGAGGCCATCGCCTTGAGGCGATCGTAGACCTCGACGAACAGCGCGTCCGTCGAACCGTCGGTGGATATCCCGCTGCAATCGACCATGCGGCGCCTCCGCACCCGCGATGCCCGTGCCCCACGGGCGCCAGCGTCTCGCGGAACCCGGGGAAAGGCAAGTCTTGATTGACAATCAGTCCGCCCAGCGGCTATCGTACGCGGCTCGCTGGCGCACCGTGCCGCGAGCCGTGGCCTGCCCAGGTGGCGGAATTGGTAGACGCACCAGCTTCAGGTGCTGGCGGGGCGACCCGTGAAGGTTCGAGTCCTTTCCTGGGCACCAGGTTACCGGCAAAAAACCCGCGCTCGCCGCGGGTTTTTTGTTGCCTGCCGCGGACGGACGCATCGCCGAGTCCCTCTTCTGCGAAGGTTGAGCGCAACCGTTGGGCGCGTCATCGCGTTGACGCGCAACCACTCGCGAAGTTCCGCCAGTTCGCCATCCGATTGTACGCGCACGCTCCCACCACAGGCAGCGGTGCCGATCCTGGGGCTCTCGGTAGCCGGCTGCTCTCCCTTTGCCACACTCAAGCGCGCGGTGCAAGGTTTGGCCGATCGCAGGTCGTGCCCTACAATGCGCGCGCCGTCGCGGTTTGCGCGCCGGCCCCGGCGCAACGCCGTGTGTTCTCGATAGCAGAAAGGGGGAATCAAGATGTACAAGAAACCAGCAGCGCTTGCGCTGCTCGTGGTGGCTGCGTGCGTGGGTACCAGTGCGCAGGCCAAGGACATGACCGGCTGGTTCGTGAATGGTGGCGGCGGCAGTGCGCACTACCACGCGACGTTCGAGGGACTGACCGGCCGCGAATCCGACACCGCGTTCCAGATCAACGGCGGTTGGCGTTCGCGGTTCATCGGCGTGGAAGCCGGTTACGTCGATCTCGGCAGGGTCAGCGAGCACGATGACTTCGGCGACAGTGCCAGGGTGTCCGGAAAGGGCTGGACCGTGGGCTTCAACGGTCACTTCAACCCGACCGACAAGTGGTACATCTCGGCACGCGCTGGACTGTTCCTATGGACGCTGCATGGAACGGCAACGCTCTCGGATGGCGAAGGCGGCTCGCTTGGCGGCTCGCTCAGCCAGCACGCCATCAACGGCTATGGCGGCCTCGGCACCGGCGTCGACATCAACCGCCACTTCAGCGTGGGCGTCGATTTCGACTACTACCAGAGCAAGAAGCACGGCTTCGACGTCGGCACCAGGGTCTATTCAGTCAACCTTGAATATCGGTTCTGACCCATTCGTCGGAAAGCATGAAACGATCCGGGCGCCATAGGCGCCCGTTTCGTTTTGGGCAAACGCTCATGACGCGATACGCCGCCCGGATCAGTGCCGCAGCGTGCTGACGACTGAACCGCCCATCGTCCAGGATGGCGGATCGCTGGCCGGGAACGTGTCGTCGAGTTCCTCGTCCATCAGGCGTTCGCACTCTTCGGCCGCCGTTTCGCGTGCGTGCGCGCCTGCGCTGTCGATTTCAGGCCGGCCGCGGCGTTCGCGGCCGGTGGGGCGCTTCTGGTTTTGCGGGTCTGACGCCATGTCTGTCCTCCGTCGCGAGGCGCCGGCGAAATCACGGGCCACCTCTTTCATGCCTTCGGTTGGCAGCATACGACGCCGGGCATTACGTGGGCGCGATGAAGCCACGGGTCCTAACCGGAGGTTCAGGCATCTGAGAGCGGTGCGCGGCGCAGCACACTGGAGGTTCAGACATCTGAGAGCGGTGCGCTGCGCAGCTATACCTGCAGCCGATCGCCCGCGCGCGCGACGAGCTTGTAGAGCGCCGGCATCACGAAGATGCCGATTGCAAGTCGCGAGATCATCCCCGCCACGATTACCAGCGCGAACGGCCGCTTCGAGTCGGTGCCTACGCCATGCGCGATCGCGGCGGGCAGCAGGCCGAGTGCCGCGTCCAGCGCGGTCATCAGGATCGGGCGCAGGCGCAACACCGCGGCTGCGTGCGCGGCCTCGAGCATCTCCATGCCACCCAGGCGCAATTCGTTCGCGCACGAGATGTAGACGACGCCGGTCAACACCGACACTCCGAACAGCACGATGAAGCCGATTCCGGACGACACCGAGAACGCGGTGCCGGTGACCCACATCGCGAACACCGCGCCCACCGGCGCCGACAGCAGCACCCCGACCACTGTGATCAGCGGAAACTTGAAATTGCCGTACAGCACGAACAGCAGCGCGAAAATCACCAATACGGTCAGCGGCAGGATCACCCGCATCTGCGCGCGCGAAGCCGTGTACTCCTTGTACTCACCGCCCCACGCGAGGCGATAGCCCTGCGGTAGTTTCACCTCTTGCGCGACCTGATGGATGGCATCGCTCACCGCGCCGGCCAGATCGCGGCCGGCGACCGCGTACTGCACGCCGATATACCGCGAATCGTTCT
This sequence comes from Rhodanobacteraceae bacterium, assembly GCA_050737935.1. GTDB lineage: Bacteria > Pseudomonadota > Gammaproteobacteria > Xanthomonadales > Rhodanobacteraceae > 66-474. The sequence continues at coordinate 72 of JBOHYO010000430.1, read as the reverse complement.
GGCGATAGATGAACGAGGCGCCGTTTTGGACCTCGATATCCGCCAGCTCCTTCAGTGGGATCTGCTGTCCCC
>JBOHYO010000429.1:0-2301 GCA_050737935.1 Rhodanobacteraceae bacterium | reverse complement strand
GGTGAGGTCGAAACGCGTGCGCTGTCGCGCATCCAGAAGCTGTCCGGCGCCAATCTCGCGCGCAACTGGGCGATGATTCCGCATGTCACCCAGTTCGAGGACGCCGACATCACCGACCTCGAAGCACTGCGGATCGCGCTCAACAAGGAACACGAGAAGGAGGGCACCAAGGTCACCCTGCTCGCATTCCTGATCAAGGCCTCGGTCGCGGCCATCAGAAAATATCCTGATTTCAATACCTCGCTGGATGCCTCCGGCGAAAACCTGGTGGTGAAGAAGTACTTCCACATCGGCTTCGCCGCCGATACGCCGAACGGGCTCGTGGTACCGGTGATCCGCGACTGCGACAAGAAGGGCGTGCTGGAAATCGCCCAGGAAATGTCGGCGCTCGCAAAGAAGGCGCGCGACGGCAAGCTCACCCCCGCGGAAATGTCGGGCGGCTGCTTCTCGATCTCGTCGCTGGGGGGCATCGGCGGGACCGCGTTCACGCCCATCATCAATGCACCCGAAGTCGCAATCCTCGGCGTTTCGCGCTCGTCCATGAAGCCCGTGTGGGACGGCAAGGAGTTCGCGCCGCGCCTGATCCTGCCGCTGTCGCTGTCCTATGACCACCGCGTGATCGACGGCGCCGCGGCGGCGCGATTCACCACGTACCTCGCGCAACTGCTCGCCGACATGCGGCGCGCGCTGCTGTAGGGAAATCATGGCCGCAGCGGGCGCCACGCCACTCAAGGACGCGCCTTCCGCTTCCGGTGGCGCCGCGACCCACAGCGTGGCCGGGGCCTTCCCGAAGTTGAACGACATCCTCGGGTTCCGGCTGATCGACGCCAGCGGAATCCAGGTTACGGTCGGCACGCTGCTGGCGGCGCTATTGATTCTGGCGGGGGTGTGGATCCTCACGCGTATCGTGGGCCGGGCGTTTTTCCGTTACGGCGCGCATCACCAAAGCACCCACCGCGCGCTGGTGTACACCGTCTCGCGGGTCACGAACTACCTGTTGTTGATCATCGGCGTCCTGATCGCGCTCGCCGTGGCGGGCGTCCCCATGAGCAAGTTCGGCCTGTTCCTCGGCGCGCTTGGCGTCGGACTCGGGTTCGGCCTGCAGACGATCTTCAACAACTTCGTGTCGGGGCTGATCATCCTGTTCGAGCGCAACCTGAAGGTGGGAGATTTCGTCGAACTGGCATCCGGCGTCCACGGCACCGTGCACGACATCCAGATCCGGGCGACCCGCATCACCACCAACGACAACATCGACATCCTGGTGCCGAACTCCGAGTTCGTCAGCGCGCAATTGGTCAACTGGACGCTGCGCGACGTGTCACGGCGGTTGCACGTACCATTCAAGGTGGCCTACGGCACCGACAAGGCATTGGTGCAGAAGGCCGGGCTGGAAGCCGCGGCCGCGGTGCCGTTCACGGTGTCCATCGAGGGAACGCGCGGCCCGCAGGTCTGGCTGATGGCATTCGACGACTACTCGATGAACTTCGCGCTGGTGGTGTGGCTGACGGCCGATGCCACCAAGCGGGTCCGGGGCGTCGCGGCGGCCTACAACTGGGCGCTGCACGACGCGCTCGAGAAATACGGCATCGAGATCCCGGTCCCGCGGCGCGACGTGCGCGTGCGGGACTGGCCGGCACAAGAAGATCACGCAAGGAACCCAAGCGATGGCCAAGACGATTGAACTGAAGGTGCCCGACATCGGCGATTTCCACGAAGTGCCGGTGATCGAGGTGATGGTGAAGCCCGGTGACAAGGTCGCGAAGGACCAAGGACTGGTCACGCTCGAATCGGCCAAGGCCACGATGGAGGTGCCCGCTTCGGCTGCCGGCACCGTGAAGGAAGTCAAGGTCAAGGTCGGCGACAACGTCGAGCAGGGAGCGGTGATCGCTGTCGTCGAGGTCGAAGGCGAGGCCGAGTCGGAAAAATCGGCAGACACGACCAAAGCTTCGCCCCCCTCTCCCCAGAGACGAGAAGACAAGGGAGCGGGTTCAAGTCCGAAGCAAACCTCCCATCCAAAGGCTGGCACAAAACAAGCGCCTCGCGCGCCCGAACCCTCACCCGGCGCTGCGCGCCACCCACTCCCGAAGGGAGAGGGGAAAAGCACGAGCCCCAAGGCTGCACGCGACACGGGCCGCAAACCCGACCTCGAATGCCGGTTGCTGGTGCTGGGGTCCGGACCCGGCGGCTACAGCGCCGCGTTCCGCGCGGCCGACCTCGGCCTCGACACGATCCTGGTCGAACGCTACGGCACGCTCGGCGGCGTGTGCCTCAACGTCGGTTGCATTCCCTCGAAAGCGT
>JBOHYO010000428.1:0-6672 GCA_050737935.1 Rhodanobacteraceae bacterium | reverse complement strand
ATCATCGCGCTGGCACTGGCCAGCGCTACCGCCGCGCACAACTTCGATCATCTGCCGTGGTGGCTGCACTTCCTGCGCGTGTCCGATGTCGGCGGGCATTTCCCGATTCCGGTGTGGGTCAAAGTGGTGTGCGCGCTGGTGATGGCAGCCGGTACCGCCGGCGGTGGCTGGCGCATCATAAAGACGCTCGGCCACAAGATGGTCAAGCTGCATCCGATCAACGGCTTTGCCGCGGAAACCAGTTCGGCGGCGGTCATCATCGTCGCCTCGGTTTTCGGGCTTCCGGTTTCGACGACCCACGTGGTGTCGTCGTCGATCATGGGCGTCGGTGCCTCGAAACGCTTCAATGCGGTTCGCTGGACGGTGGTCGAGCGGATGGTGTGGTCCTGGATCCTCACCATTCCGATCAGCGCATTCGTGGCCTGGGGGTTGGTCGAGGTTTCCCGTCCGTTGTGGGAGTAGCGCGGGCATTGCCCGCCTCCCGGTGGACGATGTCCGCCCTGCACACTGTGCGAGTGCCCGCGGATGCGCGACGACCGGCCGGCGATTGGCCACGAACGCGCGATACACTGCGGGCAATGGTGGCCACCGCGATCCTCGAAACTCCAGCTCCCGGCGACAACAAGCTGGTCGTCGCGATTTCCTCGCGCGCGCTATTCGACCTCACCGAATCGCATGCGTTGTTCGAAAAGGAGGGCCTGGAGGCCTATCGCGCCTACCAGATCGCCCACGAGAACGACGTGCTCGGTCCGGGCGTGGCATTCCCGGTGGTCAAGAAGCTGCTGGCGCTGAACCGTCCCGAGCCGGACGTTCCCTATGTCGAAGTGATCCTGCTGTCGCGCAACTCCGGCGACACCGGCCTGCGCATCTTCAATTCGATCCAGCACTACGGCCTGGCGATCACCCGCGCAGCCTTCACGTCCGGGGAGGCGACCAGCGAGTACATCGCGCCATTCGCCGTGGACCTGTTCCTGTCCGCGAATGCGGAGAACGTCGCGCGCGCGCTATTGTCCGGGGTCGCGGCGGCGACGATCCTGCCTTCGCAGATGCACGACGCGCATCCCGAGCAGTTGCGGATTGCATTCGACGGCGACGCCGTGATCTTCAGCGACGATTCCGAGCGCCTTTCGCAGGAACAGGGCATCGACGCATTCCACCGCAATGAATCGGAGCGCTGGGACGAGCCGCTGCCGGGCGGACCGTTCCGCGGATTCCTGGCGGCGCTGCATCGCCTGCAGGCGGCGTTCCCGCCAGAGAATTCGCCGATACGAACCGCGCTGGTCACCGCGCGTTCGGCGCCCGCCCACAAGCGGGTGATCCTGACCCTCCGGCAATGGGGCGTGCGAATCGACGAGGCGTTGTTCCTGGGCGGCCGGGACAAGGGTCCATTCCTCGAAGCCTTCGGCGCCGACCTGTTCTTCGACGACTCTCCGATCAACGTCGAATCCGCACGCCGGCACGTCGCGACCGGGCACGTGCCGCATGGCGTGAGCAACCGGGATCCGGAGCTCCGAACCCGGGATGCGGGGAAAACCTGAAACAACCGTGGATGGCCTCAGCCGTGCTGCCGCAGGCACTTGGGTCGCACGGAATTCACCTGTCGTCATTCCGGGGCTGCGCGTCGCGACGTGTAGCGAAGTGCTGCGCCGGGAATGACAATGTTTGTTGACGGGTTCCGGGTCCCGAGTCCCGTTACAATATTCGGCTGCATCGAACCGCCGGAACCGCCATGCCTGCCACTCGCCTGAACCCTCTCGATCTGTATGACGTCCGTGCCGAACTCTCCGACGAGGAGCGGATGGTGCAGGATTCGGTCGCGCGCTTCGTCGACGACAAGGTGCTGCCGATCATCGGCGATTGCTTTGATCAGGCGCGCTTTCCGAGTGAGCTGATTCCGGAAGTCGCGGGGCTGGGCCTGTTGGGCGCCACAATCCCCGAGGAATACGGCGGCGCGGGGATGAACGCCGTCGGCTATGGGCTGATCTGCCAGGAGCTCGAGCGCGGGGACTCCGGGTTGCGCAGTTTCGCGTCGGTGCAGTCATCGTTGGTGATGTACCCGATCTTCGCCTTCGGCAGCGAGGAGCAGAAGCGCGAATACCTGCCGAAGATGGCGGCAGGCGAGGTGATCGGATGCTTCGGCCTGACCGAGCCCCACGGCGGTTCCGATCCGGCCAACATGAAGACGATCGCCAGGAAGGACGGCGGCGACTGGGTGCTCAACGGTTCGAAGATGTGGATCACCAACGGCAACCTCGCGCACGTCGCGTTGGTGTGGGCGAAGACCGAAGACGGCATCCGTGGCTTCCTGGTTCCGACCGCAACGAAAGGGTTCGCCGCGCAGGAAGTGCACAAGAAGATGAGTCTGCGTGCGTCGGTGACGAGCGCCTTGTTCCTCGATGACGTGCGCGTGCCGGCCAGCGCGATGCTACCGAACGTGAAGGGCTTGCGCGGCCCCTTGAGTTGCCTCGACTCCGCACGCTACGGGATCAGTTGGGGACCGATCGGCTCGGCGCAGGCTTGCCTCAAGGAGGCGCTGGATTACACCCGGGAACGCCAGTTGTTCGGGCGTGCGCTTGCCGCCAATCAGGCGATCCAGTTGCGTCTCGCAGACATTGCGCGCCGCATCACCACCGCACAACTGCTGGCGCTGCGACTGGGACGCCTGAAGGATGCCGGTCAGTTGCATTCCACCCAGGTTTCGCTCGCCAAGTGGAACAACGTGCGGATGGCGCTGGATGTGGCGCGCGAATGCCGCGACATCCTCGGCGGCGCCGGGATCACGACCGAGCACGTTGCGATTCGCCACGCCCTGAACCTGGAATCGGTGGTGACCTACGAAGGCACCCAGACGGTGCATCAGCTGGTGGTCGGAAGGGAGCTGACGGGCATCAACGCGTTTTAATGCGATCGTCCGTGATCACTGCGTCACAGGCGCCCGATCATCTGACGGGCATATCAAGTTCGCCAGCACCAGAACGGCCATCCATGGCCTGACTATTCACAACAGCTGCTCCGGATGGTGATCGGATTCGTCGCTTTTGTTTCACACCGAGGTGCTCGACATGAACGTTCGAAGCAAATGGCTCATTGGGTTCGTGGCCGGCGCGATGCTCGCGTCAGGCGGCGCGACGGCCGCGGTCGATTCCCAATCGATCCATCTGGCATTGACGTCCTTGCGGCTGGCGCTCGTCAAGATCGGCGTGGCCAACGCGATTCTGGCGAACCCGACGCCGCCGTCGAGCAACGCGGAGGCGCACGTCGCCAAACCCAACCAGTTGGGCAGCAATGAAATCCAGGCGATCCTCGTCAGCGAGGGCGGCGTGATCAATGTGTATCTCACCCCGGTGGTGGGCGTAACTGACGGCATCATCCAGCTGGTGCCGAAGTCCGTTACCGACAAGCAGGGCAAGAAGGGCGTGCAATACACCTGTTACAGCCCGAACATCCCCGACATCGCGACAGCGGCGCCGGAGTGCACGTACCATCCTTCCCGCAAGTGACGCAGGATGCCTGGCGCGATGCCATTCGTTCCCCCCACGCTCGAGACGGCGCGGCTGATCCTGCGGATTCCCGGCCGTGAAGATTTCGAGGCGTGGGCCGTGCTGGGCGAAGACGAGCAGGCCATGCGCCATCTCGGCGGCGTGCAGTCGCGCTTCGCGTCGTGGAACCGCTTGATGTCCGCGATCGGCTCGTGGCACGTGCTTGGCTTCGGCACGTTTTCCGTCATCCGCAGGTCGGATCGAAAATGGATCGGCCGAGTCGGTCCGTTGCGCCCGGAGGGCTGGCCAGGCACCGAGATCGGCTGGACACTGGCCCGCGAGGCCTGGGGCAACGGATACGCAACCGAGGCCGCCATTGCCGCCACCGACTGGGCCTTCGCGAACCTTGGCTGGAGCGAGATCATCCACTGCATTGCGCCGGACAACCTGGCCTCGCAGGCGGTCGCACGGCGGCTGGGCTCGGTGAAGCGCGGGCCTGGCAAGCTGCCGGCGCCGTACAGCGAGGATCCCATCGACCTCTGGGCACAGACCCGCGAGCAATGGCTCGCCCGACGCACACTGACTTCCGCTACCACATGAACGCAGTCAAGACTCCCGTTCCGGCCCGCCACAAGGGCTTCAATCGCGCCGAAATCGTCGATGCGAACTTCACCGAATTCGTGCGGGCATGGCGAGGCCGCGCGTTGCCGGCTCCGCGCGACGACGATCCGGTGCTGCCCGGCAGCGCGTGCACCGCGCGCGATTTTTGCGAGCTGTTCGAATCGCAACTGGTTTCGCGGCACCTGGATCTGATGGCCCGCGTGCTGCGCGTACAGAACAAGGTTTTCTATACGATCGGATCGAGCGGCCACGAAGGCAACGCGATGGTCGCGCGGTTGACGCGGCATACCGATCCGGCATTCCTGCACTATCGCTCCGGCGCGTTCATGGCCGAGCGATCCCGCAAGGTTCCGGGAATCGATCCGGTGGTCGACTCCGCCCTGAGCCTTGCGGCCAGCCAGGAGGACCCGGCGTCGGGCGGTCGCCACAAGGTATGGGGATCGAAGGCGCTGTGGGTGCTGCCGCAGACCTCGACCATCGCTTCGCACTTGCCGAAGGCGTTCGGCACCGCGGTCGCGATCGAGCAGGCGCCGCGCATCGGGCACGCGCTGCCGGTGCCGAAGGATTCCATCGTGGTCTGCTCGTTCGGCGATGCCTCGAGCAACCACGCCACCGCGCAGGTCGCGTTCAATGCCGCGGCGTACACGGCCTACCAGCGGCTGCCGGCGCCGGTGCTGTTCGTGTGCGAGGACAACGGGATCGGCATTTCGGTGAAGACGCCATCGGGTTGGGTCGCCAGGAATTTCAGCGACCGCAAGGACCTCGAATATTTCTTCGCGGACGGCCTCGACCTCGCGGAAGGGTATGCGCAAGTGCAGCTCGCGGTGGAGCATTGCCGCGGCACGCGCCGCCCGACGTTCCTGCACCTGAAGACCACCCGGCTCGCCGGCCACGCCGGCACCGACTTCGAGATCGAATGGCGCAGCTTCGAGGAACTGATGGCGCTGGAAGCTACCGATCCGCTGCTGCGGTCGGCATCGATCGCGCTCGAATCCGGGTTGTACACGCAGCAAACGCTGCTCGACGAATACGAGGCGATCCGCAGGCGCTGCTTCGCGGCGGCCGAAGAAGCCTATGGGCGGCCGAAGCTGGAATCACTCGAAGCGGTGATGAAGCCGCTGGCGCCGTACACGCCGGACGCCGTTGTGGCGGAAGCTGCGCGTGCGGATTACGCGGATCGGCGCGTCGCGGTGTTCGGTGGCGAGGACAAGCTGCCGGAAACGCAGCCGCCGAAACACCTCGCGCTGCAGATCAACGCGGCGCTGCACGAGCTCCTGGCGAAGTATCCCGAGTCGCTGGTGTTCGGCGAGGACGTGGCGCAGAAGGGCGGCGTGTACACGTTGACGCGCGGGCTCTACAAGGCCTTCAAGGGCGCGCGGGTGTTCAACACGCTGCTGGATGAAACGACCATCCTCGGACTCGCGCAGGGCTACGCCAACATGGGAATGCTGCCGATTCCCGAGATCCAGTACCTCGCGTATTTCCACAATGCCTGCGACCAGATCCGCGGCGAGGCGGCGTCGCTGCAGTTCTTCTCGAACGATCAGTTCCGCAACCCGTTGCTGGTGCGGATCGCCTCGCTCGGTTACCAGAAAGGATTCGGCGGGCATTTCCACAATGACAACTCGATCGCCGCGTTGCGCGACATTCCAGGGATCGTGGTGGGTTGCCCTTCGCGCGGCGACGATGCGGCGACGATGCTCCGCACGCTCGCAGCCTTGTGCAAGATCGATGGCCGCGTCTGCTTGTTCCTCGAGCCGATCGCGTTGTACATGACCAAGGACTTGTACGAAGCCGGTGACGGGCAGTGGCAGTTCGATTACCCCGCGCCCGGCGGGGCCATGCCATTGGGCGAAGGCCGCGTCTACAACGACGCGGCCGAAGACCTCGTGATCTTCACCTTTGCCAATGGGGTGCCGATGAGCTTGCGCGCCGCGCGCGAGATCGAAAAGCGTCGCAAGTGGCAGGTGCGGGTGGTCGACCTGCGCTGGCTGCTGCCGCTGAACGAAGCCTTCATCGTCGCGCAGGCGAAGACGGCGAAGCGCATCCTCGTGGTGGACGAGGGCCGCCGCAGCGCGGGGGTGGGCGAGGGCATCATCACCGCGCTGGTCGAGGCGGGCCTCGGCGACAAGCCGATCGCGCGCGTGGCGGGCGCCGATACCTACACACCGCTCGCTGGCGCGGCCTTGCTGGTACTGCCTGGCGAAGCCGACATCGTGGAGGCGGCGGGCAAGCTGGCGCGCGGCAATGGACGTCGCAAGCGATCATGACTGCTGTCGTGAATGTTCGCCGTCCCGGCGCGGCTGCGCGGCTGGCGGTAGGATCACCTTGGTGCTCGCCACGGTGACGTCGCACTTGCGGCTTTCGGCATGGACCTGAACCCGGCCAGCGGCAGCGGCGCGGTGGAACCGGTTGCGCCAGTACATGCGGCGCGCGCGCCGCAGGGGCCGACCCGCTATAGCCTGCTGGCCGCGGTCAGCTTCGTGCATGTCCTGAACGACATGATGCAGTCGGTGATCGTCGCGATCTACCCGCTGCTGAAGGGCGAATTCGACCTCGGGTTCTTCCAGAT
>JBOHYO010000427.1:0-3837 GCA_050737935.1 Rhodanobacteraceae bacterium | reverse complement strand
GTCGGGCTCCGTCGCTGATGAGATCGGCGACGGCCCCGGAATGACGAGTATTTCTTGATCTGTCCGCGATCGACAACGGCCAGAAGCCGTTGGGGGTCATTGGCCGCTACCGCCGCACGAGGTATTTCGCGACCAGCATCATCTGGTGCGCCCAGCCGTCGTCGTTGGCGGCGAGCGCTCTCGCGCGGCGAGCAGGCGGCAGCGCGTCGAATCCGGATTCGGTGAGGGTGAGCAGGACGCCTTCCGGCGCGTCGTGCAGCTCGAACACGATCCGCGTCATCGGTTCGCTTGTGTAGTCGACGCCTTCGTCCATCGCGAACGGATGCCAGCGGAATGCGATGCGCTGCATCGGTTCGATCCTCTCGACCACCCATTCGAACGGCGTGCCCTCGTGGGGCTTCTGCATCGCGGCCACTTCGTCATCGACCTCGGTCGGCGTGATCTTCCCGGTCACCGTGGCGCCTTCGGCGAACGGTGCATCGAACCGCACCCCGAACCACGTGCCGAATTCCCCGGCTTCGCTGAGCGCGCGCCACACGCGCTCGCGCGGCGCCTTGAGCAGGACCTGCTTCTCGATACGGTCGGTGTTCGCGTTCATGGCGGTCTCCTTTGGTTCGAGGAAAATGCAACCAGGCGGCTCCATACTGGGACCTTGTCCGTAATTGGCCGTTCGCGCTGAGCGTAGCGCCGAAGGCGCGAAGTCGAAGTGCCATACGATGCGGAATTCCGGTGTTTCGACTTCGCGAAGCTTCGTTTCGCGTAGCCTGTCCTGAGCTTGTCGAAGGGCTCAACACGAACGGTTTTCGTTATTTGTGGACAAGTTCCAGGACCATCGAGGGCGCGCAACCGCTCGGTTGTCCGAGGCATGCACGCTGGCCGCGACTCGTTCCCTTTATCCTTGGGCGTCATTCGGGGGTTCCATGAAACCTATCCTGCCGCTGTTGTTGTGCCTGTTCGCGTGGCCGGCGCTGGCCGCCGCGCCAAAGCCCTTGCTGCTGACCCACGTCGGCCTGATCGACGGCACGGGATCGCCGGTGCAGCGCGACATGACCATCGTGATCGAGGGCAAACGCATCGCGTCGGTGTATCCAAGCGGCAGCCAGCCTGTACCGAAAGATGCGGACGTGCGCGACCTTTCGGGAGAGTACGTGATCCCCGGTTTGATCGACGCGCACGTGCACATCACCGACGCCGAACCCGACATCGCGCATTACAAGACCTTCCTGCACGCGTTGCTGCTGGGCGGCGTGACCGGCATCCGCGACATGGCTGGCGACGACCGCCTGCTGCAATTCCTCGCCGAACAGGCGAATTCGGATGCCTTCGCCTCGCCGGACATTTTCTACGTCGCGTTGATGGCGGGGCCGACATTCTTCAAGGAAGACTTTCGTGCGCAGGATGCCTCGAAGGGCGAACCGCTTGGTTTCGCGCCATGGATGCAGGCGATCACCGCCAAGACCGACATTCCGCTGGCGGTCGCGGAAGCCAAGGGAACCGGTGCGACCGGACTCAAGCTCTACGCCAATCTGCCCGGGGCGTTGGTCAAGGCGATCACCACGGAAGCCCATCGGCAGGGGTTGCGGGTGTGGACGCACGCAACGATTTTCCCGGCCAAGCCGGGCGACGCGGTGGGCGCGGGGGTCGACACCATTTCGCACAGTCCTTATCTGGTGTGGGAAGCGGCGCCCAGCGTGCCGGACGATTACAAGATGCGCGCGATGGGCGATTTCGAGCACATCAAACCCGATGCGCCGCAAATCCTCGCATTGTTCGATGCGATGAAGCAGCGCGGCACGATTCTCGACGCGACGCTGCTGGTGTTCAAGAACGAGGCGGGGCACCATCCGCAAGCGGTCGGCGCGGGCATCATGCCCTGGAGCTACGCGGTGACGAAGCTGGCGCACCAGCGCGGCGTCCTGATCGATGCCGGCACCGACGATGCAGGATTTCCTTATGGCAAGAACGGGCCGGAACTCGATCAAATGCCTTCGGTACATCAGGAGCTGGCGCTGCTGGTCGAACACGCCGGTTTCACGCCGTTGCAGGCGATCGAGGCGGCGACCCAGATCGGCGCCGCGGCGCTGGGTCAGGCAGCCAAGCGTGGCACGGTCACACCCGGCAAGCTGGCCGATCTGGTGGTGCTCGATGCCGATCCGTCACACGACATCCGCAACACCACCAAGATCGACTTCGTGGTGAAGCACGGCCGCATTTACCGCCGCCAGGCAACGCACTGACTGCCGGCTTGTCGGCGCCACGCCATCGTCTCGCTGGCTGGGCAGCAGGATGTCGAATCGGATGCCGTTCATTCGTCATTGCATGGCGATCGCCATGCGCCCTTGCGATCCGGTCATGATCGTCAATACGATGCCCGCCGGTTCAATCAGGGCCGCAGCACTGTCACCCCAGCGAACCCGAAGGCACGCCAATGAACGAAACCCATTCCTCGACCCGTGCGCCCGGCGATCCCGTGATCGAGATCTGCGGGCTCGACAAGATCTACGCAGGGGGCTTCCAGGCCCTGAAGAGCATCGATTTGACGGTGCGCCGCGGTGAGATCTTCGCGCTGCTGGGTCCGAACGGCGCCGGCAAGACCACCCTGATCAGCATCGTCTGCGGCATCGTCAATCCCGGCCACGGTACGGTCACGGTGGATGGCCACGACATCGTGCGCGAGTGGCGCAAGACCCGTTCGATCGTCGGGCTGGTGCCGCAGGAGCTCACGACCGACGCGTTCGAAACGGTCTGGAACACGGTGAGTTTCAGCCGCGGCCTGTTCGGCAAGGCGCCGGACGATGCGTATGTCGAACAGTTGCTCAAGGACCTGTCGCTGTGGGACAAGCGCGACAACAAGATCCTGATGCTGTCCGGCGGCATGAAGCGCCGGGTGATGATCGCCAAGGCGCTGTCCCACCAGCCGACGGTGTTGTTCCTGGATGAGCCGAGCGCAGGCGTCGACGTCGAACTGCGCCGCGACATGTGGGCGATGGTGCGGCGGCTGCGCGATTCCGGCGTCACGATCATCCTGACCACGCATTACATCGCGGAAGCCGAGGACATGGCCGATCGCGTGGGGGTGATCAACAAGGGCGAGCTGATCGTGGTCGAGGAGAAGACGGCGCTGATGCAGAAACTCGGCAAGAAACAGTTGCGGCTGCAGTTGAACGAGCCCGTCGATGCCTTGCCCGAGTCGCTGACCGGGTACGGGTTGGACCTCAATGGCGGGCGGGACGAACTGACCTATACCTACGACAGCCAGGCAGAGCGCACCGGCATCACCTCGCTGCTGAAGGACCTTTCGGCGGCAGGCATCGGGTTCAAGGATCTCAGCACCCGCCAGGACTCGCTGGAGCAGATCTTCGTGCACCTGGTGAGGGAAAGCGCATGAATTCGCCGCCGCCATTTCCGGTAGCTGCTGTTCCCGAAAAGTACGGCCATGAATGGCCGTTTTCACGCGCAGCTATATGCGCGATGGAGGGCACATGAATCTGCATGGAGTTCGCGCAATCTACCGCTTCGAGATGGCGCGCACCGCGCGCACCCTGATGCAGAGCGTGCTCTCGCCGGTGGTATCGACTTCGCTGTACTTCGTGGTGTTTGGCTCGGCGATCGGATCGCGGATGACCAGCATCGAAGGCGTCCCCTACGCGGCCTTCCTCGTCCCGGGGCTGGTGATGCTGTCGCTGCTGGTGCAGAGCGTGTCCAACGCCTCGTTCGGGATCTATTTCCCGAAATTCGTGGGCACGATCTACGAGGTGCATTCGGCGCCCTTGTCCTACATCGAAGTGGTGATGGGCTACGTAGGCGCGGCGGCGACTAAGGCCATCGTCGTGGGAC
>JBOHYO010000426.1:0-8750 GCA_050737935.1 Rhodanobacteraceae bacterium | reverse complement strand
GGCGTAAGCCGACCGGTTTCGATTGGCGACGATCAGGATGTCGTCGCACTGCGGGCGCAGCGCCGCGGCCACCCGTTCGACCACCGGCACGCCATGCACGGTCAGAAGCCCCTTGTCCGCCCCGCCGACGCGCGTGCCGGCGCCGCCCGCGAGGATCACACCCAGCGTCCGAATATCGCTCATTGCCCCCTCCGAACATGGCGGATCATCCGCCGACGTTTGCGTTGCTGGCCTTCGGTCAGCGCATTGCGCCGGCCTGCAAACGGGTTCTCGCCTTCGCGGAACTCGATCCGGACCGGAGTGCCCTCCAGGCGGTAGCGCTTGCGGAAGAAGTTCTCAAGGTAACGCCGGTAACTGTCCGCGATGTGCTTGGTGCGGGTGCCATGGATCACGATCGTCGGCGGACGCTCCCCGCCCGGGTGCGCAAAGCGCAACTTCGGCGAATGACCGCGGACGAGCGGTGGCTGGTGCGCCGCCACGGCCCGCTCCAGCGCCTTCGTCAAGTCGGAGGTCGCAAGCTCTCGTGCCGCCGCGGCGCCGGCGCGGTCGATCGCGCGCATCAATTCGCGCAGTCCCGAGCCGTGTTTCGCCGAGAGGAACACGATCCTGGCCCAGGCGACGAAGCCCAGCTTGCGCTCCAGCCCCGCCTTGCAGCGATCGCGGTCGTAGCCATCGAGGCCGTCCCACTTGTTGGCCGCGATCACCAGCGCGCGACCGGCGTCGAGTACCTGTCCGATCAGCCCCAGGTCCTGGTCGGTGACGCCCTCACCCGCATCCAGCATCACCACTGCGACGTCGGCGGCAGCGATCGATTGCAATGTCTTGATGACACTGAACTTCTCGATGACGCCCTCGATATGGCTGCGCCGGCGCACGCCGGCGGTATCGATGAGCGTGTAGGATTTTCCGTCGCGTTCGAGCGGCACGTGGATCGAGTCGCGGGTCGTGCCGGCGATTTCCGAGACCACCACCCGCTCCTCGCCCAGCAAACGGTTGACCAGCGTCGACTTGCCGACGTTCGGGCGGCCGACGATCGCGATCCGGATTCCTGACGGGCGTTGGTCCTGTGCATCGTCGGCGTCCCGGTCGTCGGGCAGCAGCGGCAGGATCGCGGCGAGCAATGCATCGGTCCCGCGCCCATGTGCCGCCGCGATCGCGAAGCTCGCGCCCACCCCCAGCGCCGAGAACTCGGCCAGCGCCGAGGACACGTCCACGGCGTCGGTCTTGTTGACCGCCAGCAGCACCGGCTTCCCGGCACGGCGCAGCCGCTCGAGGATGGCGCGGTCCTGTGGCAGCAGGCCTTCGCGGGCATCGACCAGCAACACGCACACCCCGGCCTCGTCGATCGCCAGTTGCACCTGTCGTTCGGTGAGCGCGTCCATTTCGATGCGTTCGCCCGACAGGCCGCCGGTGTCGACCAGCACGAAAGGGCGCGCGTCGAGCCGGCACACGCCATAGTGGCGGTCGCGGGTGACGCCCGGCAGGTCCGCGACCAGCGCGTCGCGGGTGCGGGTCAGCACGTTGAACAGCGTCGACTTGCCGACGTTGGGGCGGCCGACCAGGGCGACTACGGGCAACATAGATCAGGAATCCAGACTCGCGAAGCGCATGGGCGGAGCTGTCGGAGAGCCGCCGCGAGCCAACGCGGACTGTGGTTCGCCGGTACGCAGGCACCCGAGTGTACTGTAGGAGCGGCCCATGGCCGCGACCGTGTCGCATGCATCGCGCGATACATTTTGCCGTGGCAGGAGCGCGCCATGCGCGCGATCGGTACGCACAAAAAGCGTGGCCGGCTCGGGTCGCGGCCATGGGCCGCTCCTACATCGGAAGTGCTACGACGCCGTTTCCGGGCGTTTTAACCGGCGGTCCCTGAGATCCGGTAGGCCGTGATCCGCCCCTCGACGTCCTCGACGTACACCGTGTCGCCGTTGACGACCGGGCGCGCGCGGATCGCATCCTTGGACAGACGCGCCCGGGCCGCGAGCTTGCCGTCGGACAGGTCGAGCCAGTGCACGTAGCCTTCGACCCCGCCGACCACCGCATACTGGCCCTGGATCGCCGGGGCGGTCAGCCAGTGGTACTGCAGGGCATCCTGCTTCCACAGGTCGCCGCCGCCGTTCTTCGAGAACGCCCACACCAGCGAATCATCGTCGACGCCGACCAGCTCGTTGTCGCCGACCGCAACCCCGACATAGCTGGAGAACGGGCGATCCCAGAGCACTTGGCCCTGCGAGGCGTCCACGGCAACCAGCTCGCCGTGGTAAGCCGTGGCGTACAGGGTGTTGCCATCGAGCTGCAGCGCATCGTCCGCGTCGTTGAGTTTCTGGATGTCGGTGCGCCCCAACCCCTTGGTGACAGGAATCTTCCACACGGACGCGCCAGAGTCGCCAAGCAGCGCCACGAGGTTGCCGTCGTCGGTACCGAACATCACGACCCCGTGCCCCGCCAGCAGCGGACCGTTGCCGCGCAGGCTGAGCAACGGCACGTTGCCCTGGTCGTTGAGCCACTTGCGCTCGCCGGTGTTGGCGTCGAAGGCGTATACGTAACCCGAAGCGGCCCGCACATACACGGTGCCGGCGTCGATCGCGGGCGGCGAGATCACCTCGTTGTCGACTTCCGCACTCCACAACTGTTTGCCGGTCGCCGCGTCCATGCCGTACACATGGCCGTCCAGGGTTCCGACCACCAGCAGGTTGCCGGACACGCTCGGACCACCCGCGTAGCGCGCATCAGCGCCCGGCTTCTTGTGGCGGAATGGCCAGATGCCGCCACCAGTGCTCGTCGATTGTTCCCATATGCTCTTGCCGGTCGCGGCGTCCAGCGCCTCGATCTTGCCGTCGGTGCTGATGACGTACAACTTGCCGTCCGCATACGCCGGTTGCAGGCGTACGCCCGAACGGCCGGCGCCGCCGCCGATGCTCGTCGACCATACCTCCTGGACCTGCACGCTGGCGGGGAACTCCACCAGGGGTCTGGGTGGCTGGATGTTCTCGCCGCGATTGAACAGCTTGTTCCAGAGTCCGCAACCCGACAGTGCGACCGTCGCCAGCAGCAACGGCAAAATCAGAAGGTGGCGACGCTTCATTGGGCGCTGCTTCATTGAGCCGTGGTCCCGGTTGATGCAGCCGCCGGCTGCGAGAGGTTGTCGAGCTTCATTTGCACCGCATTGCGCTGGGGCGCGTCCTTGTCGAGCTTGGCCAGCGCCTGCGAATAGGCGGTGCGCGCGGCGTCGGCATTGCCGACTTTGAGTTGCGCGTCACCGCGAAGTTCCGCGGCAATGGCGGGGTAGTCGCCCGCGGGAATGCCATCCAGTGCCTTCAGGGCCTGCTTCGCCTGGTCCTGGGCGATCAACACCCGCGCAAGCCGCAGCGTGAAAAGCGTCTTCAACGCAGGTTGCTCGCTGTGCGACATCGCCCATTCGAGGTTTTGCGCGGCCGGCTTCAGTTCGGCCTTGCCGACGTCGTACTCTGCGACTGCGGCGCTGCCCAACGCCGCGTACGGGCTATTGGCGTAGTTCTTCTGCAGGTCGCCCAGCGCAGCCGTCATGGCCTGCTTGTTGTCGCCTTGTACCGCGTTCTGCACCACGGCGTACTGCGCCGCTGCCTGAACCTGATGGTTGGTCTTGCGCGCCTGCCACTGGCGGTATCCGAAGATGAGCAGCAGCGCGAGCACCACGCCGACGACCACGGCGATGCCGTTCTCCCGGATCCACTTGCGGACCGCTTCGCCTTGCTCGTATTCGTCGTAGTCTTCGAAGGCCATCGTTCATCCAGGTGCGCACGGACACGCCATCCGCGCGGCGAAACGCACAAGGATACAGGAGAACGGCTCGTCAGAACCGATCGTTTTCGATGCCGGCGGTTTTGCCGAACACATCGAAGCGGGCGACGTTGGCCCGCCGGTAGGGTGCCAGCGCGAACGGCTGGCCGTCGCGGGTCACGCTGACTCCGTCGGCATTTCCCACGGTGACGTGCAGCGCACCCGCCGAATGCCAGGTGCGGGAGTCACCCGAGTGCAGCAGGCCCGAATCCATTTTGTTGCCGCCGGCATCGGTGATCTCGAACCAGCAATCGGCGCTGGCGGTGATCGTCAGCGCGTGCTGGCCGCTGGCCGCCTCCGGGGGCACCGGTGCCGGCGCGACCGGCGTGCGACTGGTTGCGGCCGTCGATCCCGTCATGTCGCTGAGGCCGATGGCCGCGAACGGCGTCATCGAGGCGCGGAACGGTGTGGCATCCGGCGAAATCGCCGTCGCGTCCGGCAATGGTGGCGCGAATTCCGATCCCGCTGCATGCATGGATGCCACAGGCGCCTGGTCCAGTGAAACGATCCGGGCCGTGGGGCGCTCCAGCCCTCCGCGCAGACCCAACAGCACGAGCGGCACGGCGATGGTCGCGGTCAGCACGATGTAGGTCGCGGCGGTCCCGTACCTTTGGAGCAGCCAGCGTGCGGCCGAAGTACGGGTGACCGACACCAGCGCCGGTTGCTCCGGCGGCGCGACGGCGCGCAAGGTAGCGTCGCAACTGCCGGGGGCCAGCCCCAGCAGCTTCGCGTAGCCGGACAGCGCGCCGCGCAGGAACACGAAATGCTCTGCCTCGCCGAATTCGTTCTGTTCCAGCCGTTCCAGCACCTTGATGGGAAGGCGTAATTCGCTCGCGCAGTCGGCGAGGGAACGCCCCTTCGCCTCGCGCGCCGCGCGCAGGCGCTCGCCGATGGAGCCCTCCGCCGCGGGCGGACCCTGCTCCATCGCCGCGGCAGGCGCGGCGTCGCGCGGTGGCATGTCGGAGAACAGGTCGGGGCTGTCTTCGCGATCGATCATTGGCTGGAACCGTTCAGCGATTGCGCCTGCTTCGAATTCGGGAACTGATCCTGCAGGCGATTGGCGTAGTTGGTGGCGTTCTCCTTGTCACCAAGGCGGGTGGCGATCTGGTAGCCGAGCAGCAGCGAGTCGGGCGTGGCCTTGCCGGCGGCCTCGAAGCGTTGCAGGTATCCACGTGCGGCGAAGGCGTCGCCCTTGCGGTAGTCGAGCTCGGTCATCGCGAGCAATGCGTCACCGTAGCCGGGATCGATTTCCAGGGCCTTGTGCAGGTATGGCTCGGCGCCGGCGTAGTCGCTGCCCTCCAGCAGGCACATGCCGGCGTTGGCGTTCGCAACGGCCGGCGTCTTGTAGAACGGATCGGTCAACGCGCGCTTGAAATAGCGCATCGAGTCTTGCCGATGGCCCGTCTCGCACAAGAACTTGCCGTAGTTGTTGTTGGTGTCGCCATTCGAAGGATCCAGCGCGATCGCGGCACGGAATTCCTTGTCGGCGTCCTGCAGGCGGTTGATTCGCCAATCGAGGATGGCGAGCATCGTGTGCGCGGGAATGTACTTGTTGTCGAAACCGATCGCCTTGTGCAGGGCGGTCTCGGCTTCCTTCAAGTTGTTCTGCCCCATGTACGCCGCGGCGAGCTGGGTGTGGGTCTGCGCGGCCGACTGCTTGTCCTGCTGCGCGGAATCGCTCGGCGCATTCTTGAGGTTGGTCATCGGGGTCGGATACTTGATGATCCCGGGGTCGTGCCGGCACGCCGCCAGCCCGAACGCGAGCGCCATCAACACCACAACGGAGTACGTCCTACGCGGCATGCGTCTGCACCTCGTGTTGTGCCGCGAGGCGGCGCTGGAAATCGGCGTGGCGGCGGGTGCGGTCGGCCACCCTGCCCTTGAGCTGCCCGCAAGCCGCGTCGATGTCGCCGCC
Organism: Rhodanobacteraceae bacterium; assembly: GCA_050737935.1. Lineage (GTDB taxonomy): Bacteria > Pseudomonadota > Gammaproteobacteria > Xanthomonadales > Rhodanobacteraceae > 66-474. The sequence goes on along the minus strand of JBOHYO010000426.1, from coordinate 3,016 downwards.
GCGGGTGCGACGCACCATTGTCTGCACGCCCGCCTCCAGGAGAATCGTCTGGAACGCCCGGATGGTGTCCTCGTCCGGCCGCTCGTAGCGGGTGCCCGGAAACGGATTGAACGGAATCAGATTGACCTTGCCCGGCAGCCTGCGCATCCGTTTCACCAATTGCTTCGCAAGTTCGGGCGTGTCGTTGATGTCCTTCATCAGGGTGTATTCGAAGGTGATCGTGGTCCGCGGCCGGCGCGCCGCATAGCGCGCGCACGCGTCGAGCAGCTCATCGATGCCCCAGCGCTTGTTGAGCGGCACCAGTTGCGTGCGCAGTTCGTCGTTGGGCGCGTGCAGGGAAACCGCCAGCGACACGTCGGCGACCTCGCCAAGCTTGTCGATCATCGGCACCACGCCGGCGGTCGACAGGGTCACACGCTTGGACGCGAGACCGAACCCCAAATCGTCGCGCATCAGGCTCATCGCACGAACGACGTTGTCGAAGTTCAGCAACGGCTCGCCCATGCCCATCATCACCACGTTGGTGATGCGGCGCTGCTGGTGGGTGATGTTGCCGAGCTGCTTCGCGGCGTGCCAGACCTGACCGATGATCTCGGAGGCGGCGAGGTTGCGGTTGAAGCCCTGGGTGCCGGTGGAACAGAAGGTGCAGTTGAGTCCGCAGCCGATCTGCGAGGACACGCACAGCGTGCCGCGCGTGGGTTCCGGGATGTACACGGTTTCGACCGCGTTGCCCGCGTCCATGCCCAGCAGCCACTTGCGGGTGCCGTCGCTGGAAGCATTGTCAAGCAAGGCTTTGGGCGGCGCGATCACCGCGACTTAGGGCAGTTTTTCGCGCAGCGATTTGCCGAGATCGGTCATCGCCCCGAAATCGCTTTCGAGGCGGTGGTAGATCCACTTCATCACCTGATCGGCGCGCCAAGGCTTCTCGCCCAGTTCGGCGAAGAAGTTGCGCAGTCCGTCGCGATCGAAATCCAGCAGATTGGCCCTGACCCCTATTGCTGTCATGGAACTGCTCTTGTGAAAAGTCAGGCCATGGATGGCCGTTCTTGATTTCGCGTTCAGGGATGAACGCAATGAATTTCCGTCGCGGCGAAAAAGTATCCGATCTCGAAACGCGCCGTGTCCGGCCCGTCCGAGCCGTGCACTGCGTTCGCGTCGATGCTTTGTGCGAAATCCGCGCGGATGGTTCCGGGCGCCGCTTCCTTCGGATTGGTGGCGCCCATCAGTTCACGATTCTTGGCGATTGCGCCCTCGCCTTCGAGCACCTGGATCATCGCCGGACCCGAAACCATGAACTCGACCAGCGGCTTGAAGAACGGTCGCTCACGATGTACCGCGTAAAATCCCTCGGCTTCGGTGCGCGAAAGCTGCTTCATCTTCGCGGCGGCGATCTTGAGCCCCGCCTCCTCGAATCGCGCATAGATCTGGCCGATCGCGTTCTTCGCGACGGCATCGGGTTTGATGATGGAAAGGGTGCGCTCCAGCGCCATGGGTTCCTCGACTGTTGAACGAAGGGTAGGAAAATGCGCACGATGCCCTTCGGCGTCTGAGCATAGTCCGAAAAACCCGCGCAAATGCGGGGTTAGCTCACAAAAGAATGACGAATTCTAGCTCAATACCGCCTGCTTCGCCATTGAGCCGGGGCCCGATTGACCCCTGCGGCGGACTCGGCGGGTTGAGGCGACGCAGGGGAAGCGCCGCCTCGACGATCTGATAGAATCAAACGATTGTTTGAAACTTCTGTTTTGGGCAGGGGCACGGCATGCACGGCACTCCGCAATTCTCCACCCGCCAACGGATTCTCGGCGCGGCCGAGGAATTGTTCGCCGAGCGGGGTTTCGCCGGTGCTTCACTCCGCCAGGTCACCGCGGCGGCCAATGTCAACCTGGCCGCGGTCAATTACCACTTCGGCTCCAAGGACAACCTCATCGAGGAGGTCTTTCGCCGCCGCCTGGACGAGTTGAGCCGGCGGCGCCTCGAGCGGCTGGTCGCGGTCGAAGCCGCCGGCACTCCCACGCTCGAGGCGATCCTGGACGCGTTCATCACCCCAGCCCTGGAACTGTCGCTGGATCGCCGCGGCGGCTCGGTTTTCATGCGCGTGCTGGCGCGCGCCTTCGCCGAACACAACACCCACTTGCGCCGGTTCCTGTCGGACAACTACGGCTACGTGCTCAAGGATTTCGCAGCGGCGTTCGCGCGGCTGCTGCCGCAGCTCGGCAAGGAAGAGCTGTATTGGCGGCTCGACATCGCGGTCGGCGCGTTGACCTACGCGATGGCCGATTTCGGGATGATCCAGCGCCGCACCGGCGACAGCGAACGCGAACACCGGGAACAGACAGCGAGGCACCTGATTCATTTCACCGCGGCGGGGCTGAGCGCCTAGGTAAGGCCCGCACTGCTCGCTTGCATGTTGTCATTCCCGCGAAAGCGGGCAATCCAGTGTCTTTCTCGCAACAACCGACACGGACAAAGAGGCGCTGGATCCCGGATATCGCTTCGCGATTCCGGGATGACGAGCAAAATCAGAGGCCACAGCGCACAATGGTCCGTTACAAAATTCATTGATCGCTTCCGGAGTTTCCATGTCAGACACCCTTCGCATCCGCAAAGCCGCCGTGCTGGGCGCCGGCGTCATGGGCGCGCAAATCGCCGCCCACCTGACCAATGCCGGCATTCCAACCGTGCTGTTCGACCTCGCCGCGAAAGAGGACCCGAAGAACGGCATCGCCATGACAGCGATCCAGCACCTCGGCAAGATGTCGCCCGCGCCGCTCGCGCTGAAGGATCTCGCCGCCGCGATCCGGCCGGCGGACTATGCGGAGAACCTCGACGCATTGAAAGACTGCGATTTCGTGATCGAGGCGATCGGCGAGCGGATGGACTGGAAGCTCGATCTGTACAAGAAGGTCGCCGCGCACATTCCCGGGCACGCGATCCTCGCCAGCAACACCTCGGGCTTGTCGATCAACAAGCTTGCCGAAGCGCTGCCGGAAAACCTGCGCCATCGCTTCCTCGG
>JBOHYO010000425.1:0-2747 GCA_050737935.1 Rhodanobacteraceae bacterium | reverse complement strand
ACCTTGCCGTCGGCGGTCAGTCCGAACACGCCCTCGGCCACCATGTCGAGGTAGCCGGCCACGGACCACAACTGGCGCGGCGAATTCACCACCGGCCCGCTGAGCTTGCCTTCGTCCACATGTGTGGCCTGGCTCAGCATCGCGTAATTCTCCGTGTTCGAGCCGGCCAGCGCGGGGCCGCGGATCATCGACCGGATCTCCAGGGCGATCCACGCCGGATCGTCGACCTTGCGCGCGGCACGCAATGCATAGGCGCTGACGAACGGCCAGATCGCGCGATTGTGATAGATCGGCTGGTCGGCGCGTTCCGGCCAGATCACCGGGCTGCCCGCCGGCCACACCGGATAGTGCGAAAGCGACGAGCGTGCACGCGTCTCGTCGGCGACGCCGCTGGTGATCGCGAGCGACAGGCCGAGCAGGTCGTAGGCTTCGACCGGCATCCCCTCACCGCCGATGTAGCTCATGTACATGCCGCGGTCAGGCCGCCAGAAGTGCGCGTTGATCGCCCTCTTCAACGCGTCGGCCTGCGCGGCATATTTCGCGCTGCGTGGGTCGTGGCGCCCGGCTGCCATCCGCGCCGCGAGACGCAACGCTTCGTAGTGCAGCACGTTGGTGGACAACGCGAACGATTGCCCGATGAACACCACGTTGTCCTTGGTCCAGGCGGGATAGGTCTGTTCGCGCCAATCGAGGAACGAGGTCTCGCCGCGGTACAGGCCCAGGCGCGGATCGAAGGCGTATTCGCGATCTTGCGCCAAGGTGTCGTTGAGCGCGTGCCAGGTCTTGCCGGCGAATGGCTTGTCATCGAGGAGATGGCGCGCCCCGAGGAACCACACCACCCGGTCGGTGCTGATCGGCCAACTGCCGCCGGAGCCGGTGTCCTGCATGGGATACAACCCTTGCGGCACGTCCTTCGAGCGCACGCCGGACAGCTTGAACAGCAGCGATTCACGGGCGCGCGCCGGGTCGTATCGCCACAAGCCGAGGTCGATCGAATAGGAAACATCGCGGGTCCACACGTACGGCCATTTCACCCCGGTGACGAAGCAGCGGCAGTCCATTGCGCCACCATGGTCGTAGGCGGGATCGTGGAGCACCGACACCGAATCGTCGCCGAGTTCCTCCTGCGCCATCGCGAACAATCCGTCGAACAGCACGCTCGCGGTTTTCGCCATGGCACGCGGCGCCGGGATCTTGCGTTCGCCGAAAGGTCCGGTAAGTGCATAGCTGCCGTCCGCGCCGACCGACATCGACGCGGTCTGTCCTCGCCATTCGAGGTGATCGTGCCAAGACGGGTTCGCAGCCGATGCCATCGTCGCACTCATCGCGACTGCGAGACTCGCTGCCAACAGGAAGCTCCGTGATTTGCGCGACGACAACCGATGGCTTTCAGGCTGAACACGCCCTATCTCAAAACCGAAACCCGTTCGTGTTGAGCGTAGCGGAGCGCAGCTCCGCGAAGTCGAAACACCGGAATTTCGAGGCGGCGCGACCCTTCGACTTCGCGCCTTCGGCGCTACGCTCAGGGCGAACGGTGTTTTGAGTCGGATTGTTAATCCTTCGCTCATGGGGAGGAGTTGCCTCGCCGCACCTCCACCACCACCAGCCCCTGCGGCGGCACGTCGAACGCGAGCCGGTCATCATGCACGTCCACCTGCTTCGCATCGGCGAGCTTCCCGGCTGCACGCAACTGGCCGATCTGGGTGCGGCTCGGGAAAGCCGGCCTTCCCATCTTGTCGAACGTCGCGATCACGTTGCCATGCGTCGTATCCAGCCGCCATACCGTGGCGGTGGCCGGCGCGGCGAGATGCTGGAAGGTGACTTCGAAATGCTTCGGCGACCCGTGGGGCGCCCCCGGCGTGTAGGTCGCACCGTCGCCGACGGGCGGGGCATAGTTCCACAATGCGAGTACCAGCGATCCGTCGGCATTCCGGGTCGCGAGCGCGCTGTCGGACGCCAACGGCAACCGCTCGTCGCCCAGCTTGTGCAACATTGCAAAGGCATTGAATGCCGGCTTGTCGATCCGGTCCTCGGCGATGATCCCGAAGCCGCCATAGAACGGCGTACGCACGATGCCCTGCTCCTCGAACACATCCGAGAACGTCCAGTAGCTCATCATCGAGATCTTGCCCGCGCAGGCGCGGATGGTGTTGGCGAGCCACGGGCCCATGAACACCGTGTCGGTCACGTTCGGCAGGTTGGCGTACGAGGCGTTGTATTCGCTGAAGACCAGCGGCAGCTTAGGATACGGCGAGGCCAGGATCTCGTCGTGGACCTTGGCGACCGCGCGACACACCATGTCCTTGCGCGGAATGTGCTCCTCGGTATGGAACACGTTCTGGGCGGTATCGTCGCCGTACACGTGGCTGCTGACGAAGTCGATCGGCACGCCGGCCTTGTGCACATGCGCGAGGAACGTGGGAACCCATGCAGCCTGGGCAGTCGCCGGACCACCCACGCGCAACCTCGGGCTCACCGACTTCAGCGCACGCGCGGTGTGGTCGTAGAGCTTGAAGTAGGTCGCCTGCTTCGGCTCGCCTCCCCAGAAATCGATGTTGGGTTCGTTCCACACTTCGAAATACCAGCTCGCGACCTCGTCGATGCCGTAGCGCTTGACGAGGTGCTTCGCGAACGCGCGGATCATTGCATCCCATTCCGCGTAGCTCTTCGGCGGCATCACGTTGGGGTGGTACCAGAAGCTGTGATGCTTCGAGGGATCGGAACTCAGGTCGAGCGGCATGAAACCC
>JBOHYO010000424.1:0-2598 GCA_050737935.1 Rhodanobacteraceae bacterium | reverse complement strand
ACGGTTCGCGTCGCGGCTGGTGTGCGACAAGCAGCCTGACCGCGTGCTCGATCTCGTCGTCATCGTCGTCTACCTGGTCGTCATCGCGACGATCGGGTTGCGGATCAGCGGCAAGCAACGTTCCGCGACCGACTACTTCGTAGGCGAAGGCGACCTGTCGTGGTGGGCCGTATGCTTCTCGATCGTGGCGACCGAGACCTCCACGCTGACCGTGATCAGCGTGCCGGGGGTTGCCTACCTCGGTGCTTACGGCTTCGTCGAGCTTGCGTTCGGTTACCTGCTGGGGCGCAGCATCGTTGCGATCGTCCTGCTGCCGCTGTACGCGCGCGGCAATCTGGTCAGTGCCTATCAATACCTGGGGCTACGTTTCGGACCCAAGGTGCAGGGCTTGGCGTCGGCAACGTTCCTGATCACCCGCCTGCTTGCCGAAGGCGTGAGGCTGTTCGCATCCGCGATCCCGATCGCGCTGCTGCTCGCGGCCATCGGCGTGCACGCGAATTACCTGGAAATCATCGTGGTGCTTGCCGGGGTGACCGTCGCCTACACCTACATCGGCGGCATCCGGGCGGTCGTGTGGACCGACGCGATCCAGATGATGCTTTACATCGGCGGTGCCATCCTGAGCGCCGGCATCCTGCTGCACGGAACCTCGCTTGCCGACCTCGATCACGCTTTCGCGGCCGGCAAGTTCGAAGTCTTCAATTTCCACGCGCCGATCCTGACGAGTCCGTTCGCGTTCGTGGCCGCGATCTTCGGCGGCGCGGTGTTCACGATGGCCTCGCACGGCGCCGATCAGCTCATGGTGCAGCGCATCCTCGCCTGCAGGAATCTTCGCGACAGCCGCAAGGCCATGATCGGCAGTGCCGTGTTCGTGATGCTGCAATTCGCGCTGTTCTCGCTGGTCGGCACGCTGCTGTGGATCAAGTTCGGCGGCCGCACGCCGGCGCAACTCGGGCTTGCCGGCCCCGACGACCTGTTTCCGGAATTCATCATTCGGGGGCTGCCGCCGGGCATATCGGGCCTGATGGTGGCCGGCATCCTTGGTGCGACGATGGGTTCGCTGTCGTCGGCCATGAACTCGATGTCCAATTCGACCCTCACCGACCTGATCCGCCTGTTCGGCCGCCGCGAATACGGCGACAGGACCATGCTGCGCATCTCGCGGATTTCGACGTTGTTCTGGGCCGGCGCGCTGGTCGGTTTCGCGTCGCTGTTCACCGACACCCACAGTCCGGTGGTCGTGTTGGGCCTCAGCATCACCGGCTACACCTACGGCGCGTTGCTGGGCGCGTTTCTGCTCGGACTGCTGATCAAACGCGCCAACCAGCGCGATGGTGCAATCGCCTTTATCGCCACCGTGGTCATCATGGCCGTGGTGGTCCTCGCGGTGAAAATCCACGGCCATTCCCTGGCGTTCACCTGGTATGTGCCGATTGGCGTGGCCATCACGTTGCTGGTCGGCGGTGGCCTGTCGCTGACCCACCCGCGGGAACAACAGGGGCTTGCAGGGATGGCTCCCGGCGACACGGCCGGGCAACAGCGTTCGGTCGAGCCGCGCTGACGCTCCATCGGCAGACAGGGCATGTCACCGGTACATCAAAATCATGACGTCGATCACTGCACAAATCCCGGGTTTCTCCAGTACGATGCCGGGAAAGCCGATGCATGACTTTTCCGGCCACCAAAACCGCGTGCGCGATCGGCGGTTTTCACTGTCCGTCGTTTCCGGCGAGCGAAAAATGCTGGCACGCCTTCGCGCCGGTCCGGGCTGGTGCATGCGGAGGTATTCAACGGCGCGCCGTCCGGAATGTTCGATCGCGATGCGGAGTGAAAGAGGTTCAGATGGACAGGTTTCTGATTGACGGCGGTGCGCCGCTCCACGGCGAAATCCGGGCCTCCGGCGCCAAGAATGCCGCGCTGCCGATTCTGGCGGCAGCGCTGCTGACCGGCGAACCGCTGCATCTTCGCAATATCCCGCAGCTGCAGGATATCGTGACCATGAACACGCTGCTGGCGCAGATGGGCGTCAAGCTGACGCTCGGCAACAACATGGAGCTGGATGTCGACGCTGGCGACGTGCACTCCTGCGTCGCGCCGTACGACTTGGTCAAGACGATGCGTGCGTCCATCGTGGTGCTGGGCCCGTTGTTGGCCCGCTTCGGCGAGGCCGATGTGTCATTGCCGGGCGGCTGCGCGATCGGTGCGCGACCGGTCGATCTGCATCTGCAGGGCCTGATGGCGATGGGCGCCGAGATCTCGGTGGAGGAGGGCTACATCAAGGCGCGCGCAACGCGCCTGGTCGGTGCCGACATCACGCTTGAGAAGGTGACGGTAACCGGCACGGAAAACCTGATGATGGCGGCGACCCTGGCGAAGGGTCGCACGGTAATCGCCAATGCGGCTCGCGAGCCGGAAGTCGTCGACTTGGCAACCTGCCTGCAGCGCATGGGCGCGCGCATCCACGGCGCGGGTTCCAGCGTGGTCACGATCGATGGCGTCGATCGGTTGCACGGTGCCACCCACGACATCCTGCCCGATCGCATCGAAACCGGCACCTATCTGGTCGCCGGCGCCATCACGCGGGGCAAGGTGCGTGTC
>JBOHYO010000423.1:0-8251 GCA_050737935.1 Rhodanobacteraceae bacterium | reverse complement strand
CATGATGGAGTTGAACAGCCCGACCGCGACCACGCTCCACATCGCCACGTGGCCGTGGCTGGCGATGGTGGTCGCCACCAGCTAGGCGGCGACGACCGCGTTGAAGGCGAGCAACTTGCGGGTATCGATGCGTTTGAGGAGCAGCCAGCCGATGAAGCGTCCGACCATCGCGCCGCCCCAGTAGAGCGACACGAAGCCGGCCGCACGGCTTTCTGCGATGCCGCCGATCTGTGGCAGCGAGATGTAGTTGATCATGAAGCTGCCGATCGAAACCTCGGCGCCGACATAGACGAAGATCGCCGCCATCCCCAACCACACGCGCCGATGCGCCAGCGCGTCGAGGAAGGTGTGTCGCGAATCCTCGGCGTGTTCATCGGCGCTCTCCACGGGCGGCAGGCGGAACAGCCATACGATCAGCGCCAGCACGAAAAGCACCAGCGCGATACCGAGGTATGGCCCCTGCACCAGGTGCGCCTGCTGCAGCTTGTATGCGGCCTGCTGCGCGGCCGGCAATTTGGCCAGCTCGACGCTGCCGAGCAACCCGACAGACAGGATCAGCAGACCGCCGAGGTAGGGTGCGAGGGTGGTGCCGAGCGAGTTCAGCGCCTGCGCCAGGTTCAGGCGACTGGACGCCGTACGTGTCGCGCCCAGCAGGCTGACGTACGGATTGGCCGCCACCTGCAGCAAGGTGATGCCACTGGCGAGCACGAAGAATGCTGCAAGAAACAGCGGATACGACTGCAGCGTAGCGGCGGGCAAGAACAGCAGCGCGCCGATGCCGGTGACCACCAGCCCGATGACAATGCCGAGGCGGTAGCCGAGCCGCGACACCACCTTGCCGGAGGGGAGCGACATCAGGAAATACGCGCCGAAGAAGGTGAATTGCACCAGCATCACCTCGGTGTAGTTCAGCGTGAACACCGACTTCAGGTGCGGGATCAGCACGTCGTTGAACGCGGTGATGAATCCCCACATGAAAAAGATCGCGGTGACGACCGTCAGTGCGGTCCGGTGACTGGCCGTTCCGGATTTCATCTGGGTGGTTCCCCTGCCGAGCGACATGTGCGTTACCCTTCGCGGACGTGCTAGCTTGCCACAGCCGGCCAACACGAGGGAGGCTCAACGCATGTCCGTTGTTCGCACAACGCAGGTCCTGTTGGTCGCCTCCGGGCTGCTGCTGGGTATTGGCGCACCAGGCCACGCGACGGACGCGCCGGGCGAGGCGGCGTGGCGGCAGGCCGATCCGATGATCGGCACCGGCGGCAATGGGCATACGTTTCCGGGTGCCACGGTGCCGTTCGGGATGATCCAGCTCAGCCCCGACACCGCGATGCCTGATTTCAAGCACGCCTACGCGTGGGCGGCCGGCTATCAATATGGCGACCACAGCATCCTCGGCTTTTCCGAGACGCATTTTTCAGGGAGCGGGCATTCCGACCTCGGCGACGTGCTGTTGATGCCGGGCATCGGCAAGCCGCAGCTCGATCCCGGCGATCCGGACAAGTCGGGCAGCGGCTATCGCTCCGAATTCAGCCACAAGACCGAGAACGCACAACCTGGGTACTACGCGGTGACACTGGCGACCAGCGGCGTGCGCGTGGAACTGACGGCTGGCATGCGCGTCGGCTGGCACCGCTACACCTTTCCGGAAGGCAAGGACGCACACGTGCTGCTGGATCTGCGCCCCAGCATCTATGACTACCCGGGCAAGGTGCTGTGGGCGCGTCTGCGGGTGCGTGCCGACGGAACCGTCACCGGCTACCGCGAAACCCGCGGCTGGGCACCGGGGCGGCAACTGTATTTCGCGATCCGGTTTTCGCAGCCGATGACATCGCACCAGCTTGTCAACCGCGAAACCGACATTCCCTACAAGGGTTTCCAGGGACCGGCTGCGAATTCGACCGGCAACGACGCGGCCGCGGGCAAGCAACTCGAGGGCGTGTTCGAGTTCGGCAAGCTCACGAAGCCGCTGCTGGTGAAGGTGGCGATCTCCACCGTCAGCGGCGACAACGCCATCGCCAATCTCGATGCCGGTGGCAAGGGATGGGATTTCGACGCGCGCCGCCTCGACGCGAAGCAAGCCTGGGCCAAGGCGTTGTCGGCGATCGACGTCGACGCGCCACCGGAGGTGGAGAAAAGTTTCTACACCGCGATGTACCACGCGCTGATCGCACCCAATCTCGCGATGGACGTGAATGGACAATACCGCGGTCCCGACCATCAGATGTACACGGCGAAGGATTTCACTTTCTATTCGAGCTGGTCTCTGTGGGACGTCTATCGCGCGCAGCAGCCGCTGATGGCGTTCCTGCAGCCGCCGCAGCGCATCAATGATTTCGTCAATTCGCTGGTTGTCGGGCAGCGTGAAAGCCCGTTCGGCATCCTGCCGGTGTGGGCGTACCAGGGCCTCGAAACCTGGTGCATGATCGGCTACCACGCGGTGCCGGTGATCGCCAACTTCTACATGCAGGGTTTTCGCGGATTCGATGCGGACGCGGCCCTGAAGGCGATGGTCGCGAGCGCGACCTATGCGCCCTATGGCGACCTCGGCGATTACATGAAACTCGGTTATGTGCCGAGTGATCACGAACCCGAATCGGTTTCCAAGACGCTCGAATACGCTTTCGACGACTGGACGATCGCGCGGATGGCCGAGGCAATGGGGCGCAAGGACACTACGGCCGGGTTCTTCAAGCGTGCGCAGAACTGGCGCAACGTGTTCAACCCGAAAACCGGTTTTGCCCAGCCCCGTCTTGCCGATGGCCAGTTCCGCGAACCCTTCGACCCGGCGAAGGCGGGTGAGGGCAGCGGCTTCACCGAAGGCAATTCGTGGCAGTACTCGTGGTACGAACCGCAGGACGTCGGCGGGCTGATCCATGCGCTCGGTGGCAACGCCGCTCTGGTGGAGAAGCTCGACCAGGTGTTCGACGCGAAGATCGATCCCAAGGCATTCGCCGGCATCGAGGACGTGACCGGCCTGATCGGCTGGTACGCGCACGGCAACGAGCCGAGCCACCACATTGCGTATCTTTACGACTACGCGGGCCAGCCGTGGAAGACGCAAGAGCGGCTCGCCGAGATCATGCACACGCAATACGCGCCCACGCCGACCGGGCTGACGGGCAACGACGATCTTGGCCAGATGTCGGCCTGGTACATCTTCACGGCGCTCGGTTTCTACCCGGTCGCGCCGGCCAGCAACCAGTACGTGATCGGCCGGCCGTTCGTGCGCCGCGCGATGATGCACCTGCCCAATGGCAAGACCTTCACGATCACGACCGATGGATTGGCCAAGGATCACCCCTACGTCGGCTCGGTCACGCTGGATGGCAAGCCGTTGCGGCGCGATTACCTGACCTGGGCCGAGATCACGCGCGGCGGCACGCTGCACTTCACGATGCAGGCCGAGCCGAACAAGGACTGGGCCACACGGCCTGACGACCAGCCGTATTCGATGACGACGTATCCGACTCCCGGATCGCCATCCGGCGATCACCCGTAGTGCGGACACCGTCCGCCGCGGAATCCATTGGCGGGCATTGCCCGCGCTACAACTAAGAGGATGGCTTTTGCCGTAGGGCGGACACCGTCCGCCGCAACACCCATCGGCGATTGCCCGCGCTACAAACTTTCGCCGTCATTCCGGGGCCAGCTAGAAGCTGGAACCCAGAATCCATTTTGATTTCCGTTGGAGCGGCAAGATCAACACGGACTCCGGATCGCGGCTTCGCCGCGTCCGGAATGACGATCGGGAGGTCACGCTGTCCCGAGTCCCGAGTCCCGGTCCTAGTCGATCCCGAGCTTTTTCAGCTTGTATCTGAGCGCGCGGAAGGTAATCCCGAGATTCTTGGCCGCAGCGGTCTTGTTGTAGCGGGTTTCCTTGAGCGCCTTGACGATGGCATCGCGCTCGATGCTGGAGATGTAATCGTCCAGCCCCACGGTGCTGCCCGAAGCGTCGGACGCGTCGTCGTCGTCCAGCGGTTCGTCGTCGTCGTTCGTTCCGTGTGCAGCAGGTTCGAGCATCAGGTCTACGGGTTCGATCACGCCTTCCTCGCACAAGGCGATCGCCCGTTCCAGCACGTTTTCGAGCTCGCGCACGTTGCCGGGGAAGTCGTAGTCCTGGAGCGCCGCGAGCGCCGCAGGCTGCACGACGGGCACCGGAACGCCTGCCTGTTCGGCGAGCTTCTTCAAGATGTGCGTCGCCAGCACCGGGATGTCGCCCGCACGCTCGCGCAGCGGCGGCACCCGCAGTTCGATCACGTTGATGCGGTAATAGAGGTCCTGGCGGAATTGCCCGGCCTGGGTCAGGTGCCCGAGATCCTTGTGGGTGGCGGACAGGATGCGAACATCGACCGGGACTTCGCCGCGTCCGCCGATCGGGCGCACGGCCTTTTCCTGGATCACGCGCAGCAGTTTCACCTGCATGTGCAGCGGCAATTCCGCGACCTCGTCGAGGAACAGCGTGCCGCCGTTGGCGGTCTGGAACAGGCCTTCCTTGTCGGCGTGCGCGCCGGTGAACGAGCCTTTCTGATGGCCGAAGAACTCGCTCTCCATCAGCTCGGACGGGATCGCGCCGCAGTTGACCGGTACGAAGGGACCCGCGGCGCGCGGACCGATTTCGTGGATCGAGCGCGCGACCAGTTCCTTGCCAACGCCGGACTCGCCGCTGATGTAGATCGGGGCCTGGCTGCGCGCGACCTTGGTGATCCGCGTGCGGACTTCCTTGAGCGCCTGCGATTCACCGACCAGCCGGCTCTCGGGCGCTTCCTCGTCGCTGGCTTCCGGGGCCTGGCCCACCCGCAGCGCGGTTTGCACCAGCCGCCGCAGCATGTGGATGTCGACCTGCTTGCTGACGAAGTCGAAGGCGCCTGCCTTCAGCGCATCGACAGCCGCCTCGACGTTGCCGTACGCCGTGATCATCGCGACCGGCGTTTCGGGGTGCTCGCGCGCGATCAGCTCGATGAGCTCCTGGCCGGTGCCGTCCGGCAGGCGCATGTCGGTGAAGCAGAGGTCGTAGCGGACCTCGCTCAGCAATTTTTTCGCATCGCTGACGTTGGCGGCGGCATCGACATCGAGGTCCATGCGCCCCAGCGTGATGCTCAGCAACTCACGAATGTCCCGCTCGTCATCCACGACGAGCACCGTCTGTCTGGTCATGCCTCCCCCATTCGATCCGTTCCCCCGGAGCGGGAGGGTAGCGCGGCTCGCCCGCGGGTGCCATGGAGCAGGGCACGATTCACGCTTCGCTCCCCATTGGCGTGCGCAGGGGCGCGGTCAGGGTGATGCGGAAGCAACTGCCGCCGCCCGCGACCGGCACGTACTCGAGGTTGGCCTGGTTGGCCTCGCACATCTGCTTGGCGAGGTAGAGGCCGAGGCCGGTGCCGTACTGGTGGGTGGTGAAGAACGGCTCGAAAATCTGCGCGGCGACCTTTGGCGGGATGCCGGGGCCGCGGTCGATCACTTCCCGCAGGGGCGGGCCGTTGTCGCTGGCCAGGCGCGCGACCACCATCACCCGTGCAGGCTCGTCGGGCATGCGCCCGTAGCGCAGTGCGTTCTGCACCAGGTTCCAGACGACTTGCTGCAGGTGCTGCGGATCGGCCAGCGCCTCGACCGGGCGCGGGTACAGCAGCGGCCGCAAGCTGTCGTGGCCGATGTCGTTGGCTTCCTTGTACTCGTCGACGAAGCGTGCCGACCAGTTGTTGAGGTCCAGCGAATCGGGGCGCGAACGCTCGCGCCGCGAGAGTTGCAGGATGTTCTCGATGATCTCGTTGACGCGTCCGCAGTGGTTGTTGATGATCTCGACCATGCGCTGGTCGGTGTCGCCGATGTCTTCCGATTCCGCCAGCAGTTGCGCCGAGTAGCGGATCGCCGCGAGCGGGTTGCGGATCTCGTGCGCGATCGAAGCGGATAGCCGGCCGAGCGTAGTGAGCGTCAACTGCTCGGCGCGTTGCGACAGCAGCGAGGTATCGTCCAGGAAGATCAGCACGTAGGAATCGTCGTGCGCGGAAAGCCGGGTGAAACGCGGGATGATCTCCGGCGCACCCTCGGCCAGCGCGATCGCGCTGGTGTCGTGTTCGTGGGTGGTGCGCCAGTGGTACTGCCTGCGCGAGAGCTCGGGCGCAACCGTGGCGAGGTCGCGCTGCTCGATGCCGGGGTTGCCCATCAGCATCCACGCCGACTCGTTGATCTGGTGGATGCGGTTGGCCTCGTCCACCAGCAGCACGCCCGTCTTCATCCGCCGGATGATCAGGTCGTTGACCTGGGCGAGGCTGGCGAGGTCGCTGCCGCGCTGCTCGGCCAGCGCCTCGCTGGCGCGCATCTGGCTGCCCAGCGCGTAGCACAGCGCGGCGGTTGCGAAGTAGGCGACGCCGAACAGGCCGGCTTCGAGCAGGGCGGGGCCGACGTCGCCGCTGTTCATCACCAGCAGTGCCTGCGCGATCATCGCCAAGGTCGCGAGCGCCGCGAAAAGCCCGCCGAGGCGCGGCGACAGCAGCAGCGCGGCGGCGCCCACGTTGATCACCAGCATCGCGGCGATGCCCGTGTGTGCCGCGGGAATCGTCACCGCGGCGAGGAACGCCGCGGCGACATCGATGGTGAGGAATACGCTGGTCTTGGTAACAAGCTGGCGCGATCCGCGCAGGTCGCGTGCCACGGCCACAAGCGCCAACAGCAGATACACCAAGGCCGTCACCCGCGCGAGCACCGGGTTGCGCAAAGGCATCCACATGAACGCGAGGCTGCTGAGAGACAGCACCGTGTAAACCAGCGCCTGGAATACCCGGTAGATGTCGAGCACGCGCAGCTCGCGCCGGATGTGCTCGGCCGTGCCGGTGGTGCCCTTCTTCATGATGGCCTGGGTCGTGGTCGCCACCCGGCGATCATGCTTCGCGCCGCGAGTTCGCACAAGGCCCGCCGACCGGCATACGGCGCGGCGCACGTCGCGGATCAGCGCGTTGCGCCTGCCCGGGGGTGCCCGTACACTACCCGGTCCGCCCGTGCCGGAATAGCTCAGCTGGTAGAGCAACGCATTCGTAATGCGTGGGTCGGGGGTTCGATTCCCTCTTCCGGCATATCTACCAAAGCTAGCTGCCATGCTGGTTCACTGCGATTCGAGACGCTCCCGCAGTTCGGTCAGCAGTCCTCTCGTAAGTGCAAGGCAAGTGCAATCGGCGCGCTGGCGCCCGCTCCTGCGCAGCTCCCTACGCGCTGTGCACAGCTTCCCCGCAATCCGGGTCCCGGAAAAATCCGGCGGCCCAGAGATGATTATCAAAAAAAAGACCATGATGACCTGACCTACCGATGCCAATGGTTCGCAGGGAAAAGCTGGAGGGTGGCGTTTTTCCAGCTGATTCCATCGAGCGTGTCGAGCCAGCTACAAAGTGAGCGACGCCGCTGACGCTGCAAAGTGGATGCAAGCGCAAATCGACCGTGATGGCTGCCTTTATCAGGACGACGTAGTTGATCACCTCGTCAAGTCAAGTCAGGAGGACCTGTTGCGTGAGAACGCGGACGGCAACCTTGTGGTGGGGAGGACGCTGCTGGATGCGTGCCGCAAGCTCAATGCGGAAACAGTCGTTTGGGTGAAGTCAGACTTCTACTGGCGAACACGCGTTGCTGAGGACGAGCCGGGCCGCGAAGCATGCGGCTAGGCATCTTGGCTCTGGCGCGGTGTGAACCGCTGGAACGAATTGTTACGCGGAGGGTCCGATGAGCGAAACCGCCAATCCCCCTTCCGGGCATGGACACGCATGGTACGCGGACCAAGCGCCGGGCCTGGGCGATGCTTTCATGGTGGAAGCACTGCATGCGTTCGATCTAATTGAGCATTATCCCGACGCGTGGCACCCGATGGCTGGGGATGTTCGCCGTTGCCGTCTGCGTCGTTATCCGTATGGCGTGATTTACACACGAGTGAAAAAAGACATCCTGGTTCTGGCGGTCGCGCACCTGCATCGTCGGCCCGGGTACTGGAGAGACCGGCTGGTCCAACAGGACCTGTAAGCCAATCTTGCCGCGCCGCCGTACATCAGGCGAATCAGCGCTCCACGGCGCGCAGGCGCACCTCTGCTTGCGTGGGGCGGCTCGCTACGACGTAGTAGGCGGCACCGCACACGATGAAACCGAGAATCCATGCGATATCGACTCCACCCAGCGCATGGTTCAGGAATCCCGTGAACGACGAGCTCGAGATGAAGGGAATCTCGGCGGCGAACCCGATCAGGTAGACGGCGATCGCGCGGATGTTCCAGTT
>JBOHYO010000422.1:0-15608 GCA_050737935.1 Rhodanobacteraceae bacterium | reverse complement strand
GACCCCGGCGGCGCCGGCCGCCGCGGCGAGTCTCGCCTGGTCGGCGGCATCGAGCTTGTCCGACAGCGGATGCTGCAGGTCCATGCCGTACTCGAGCACCAGCATCTGCATCGTCAGCGGTGCGTCGTCATCCTCCTCGACATACAGCTTTTCGCTCGCCGCCAGCGCTTCATCCAGCGCCGGATAATGCCAGTGCGCGTCCTTCGGCAACACGTGCACCGTCCCGAACAGGTACACGGTGGCGGTGGGGCTGTTCGCCATCCAGAGCGCCGGATCGGCCAGCGCCGGCGCGCAGGCGAGCAGGGCGAGCGCAAGCGCAATGCAAAGCCGTTGCAGTGTCTTCATGCGCATCGGGGCGGCAGCGCGGTCGCCCATGTCACGGTCCCGCGTCGTTGATTCACCGCGGCACGCGATAACCGCCCGGAACGCCTTGCGGCGACAGGGTCAATTGCCAAAGCTGGTCGCGGCGGGTGCGGAAGGTGGCGGCGGAACTCGACAGGTAATAGCGCCACATCCGCCCGAAGCGTTCGTCGTAGCGTGGATTGTTGGCCGACAGTTCGGGCCATGCGGCATCGAAGTTCGCGAGCCAGGCCATCAGGGTCTTGTCGTAATCGGCGCCGAAGTTGTGCCAGTCCTCGACCACGAACAGGTTCTCCAGCGCCGGCGTCACCTGCGCCGCCGCCGGCACCATCGAGTTCGGGAAGATGTATTTCTCGATCCACGGATCGGGCCGCGAGGGCGTGGAGTTGACGCCGATGCAGTGGAGTACCGAAAGCCCGTCGTCCTTCAGGCAGCGCTTGCAGACTTCGAAATAGCTGCGGTAATTCTTCCAGCCGACGTGCTCGAACATCCCGATCGAAAACACCGCATCGAATTGTTCGTGGAGGTCGCGGTAATCCTGCAGGCGGATTTCGACGGGCAGGCCCTTGCAAAGCTCGCGCGCAAACTGCGCCTGCTGCTCGGACACGGTCACGCCCACACCCGCCACGCCGTATCTCTCGGCAGCGTACTTCAGCGCCTCGCCCCAGCCACAGCCGATATCGAGGACCCGCATGCCGGGCTTCAACCTGAGTTTCCGGCAAACCAGATCGAGCTTGGCTTCCTCGGCTTCATCGAGGTTGGCCGCATCCTTCCAGTAGCCGCACGAATACACCAGCCGCTTGCCCAGCATCTTCGCGAACAGGTCGTTGCCGATGTCGTAATGCGCCTTGCCGATCTTGAAGGCCTTGCGACCGCGCTGCATGTTGAGGAAGCGCGCGCGCAGGTGTGCGCGCAACGCGTCGAAGTCACGCAGGTGTTCGTCGAGACGCGCGCCGAGCACGTGATGGAAGAATTGATCGAGCGAGGGTGTATCCCACCAGCCGTCCATGTAGGCTTCGCCGAGGCCCAGCGAGCCGTGCGCGAAGGCGCGCGCGAATACCCGTTCGTCGTGCACCCGCAAATCCCAGGGGCGGTCGCCGTCGATCCGCACGTCGGCGAGGTCCAGCAGCTTCCGGGCCTTTTCGCGCAGCGCCTGGTCGTGGCGCGTCAGGGAAAGGGCAACCTCGGGGTCGGACGGCGTAGAAAGATCGTTCATCAGGCGGTCCTGTGTGATCCACGCAAGCTCCACAGCAGGGGACACGCGGCCAGTTGCAACGCCAATGCCGCGATGACCGTGTAGAGCGGATTCCAATCGTACAACACACCGAGCGCGGCGCTCCCCACAAACCATGCGCTGCCGTAAATGGCGTTGAACACGCCCATTGTCGTGGCGCGTTTGTCACGAGGGATGCGCTGCGCGATCGCGGCGCGGAACAACGAGTCGTGCGCGCCGAAGCCGACGCCCCACAACACCATCCCCGCGAGCGCCGACCAAGGGCCGCCCAGGAACACCAGCGGGGCATACAACGCGGGGCCGAGCGTCGCCCACAACAACACCGACAAGCCCTGGCGGTCGAACAGCTTGCCCAGCAGGAGCGCCGTGAGTCCGCCCGCGAGGCTGGCGATCGCATACAGGACCGGGACGACATCGCTCGATACGACGTGATCCTTCGCCAGATGGAACGCGATCAGCGCGAAGTCGGAATAACCCGCCGCGATCAGCGCGGTTGCGACCAGGAAGATCTTCAGGTCGCGCAGCGCTTTTGCATCGGACACCTGCGGAATCGGGTGGGCGTCGAGTTCCTGGGGTTGCGGAAAACGCATGCGTGCGATCGCAAGGGTCGCGAGCGCGGCCAGCGCCGGCAACAGCAGCCATGCGAATGCGTGCCGGTAACCGCCATGCAGGAACAGCACCAGCGCCGCGATCAACGGGCCCAGCACCGCTCCGGTCGAATCCAGCGCCTCGTGCAATCCGAAGGCCCAGCCGGCGCCACCCATGTCCTTTGCTGCGTAGGAAAGCATCGCGTCGCGCGCGGGCGTCCGCAGCGCCTTGCCGCTCCGTTCGAGGACCACAAGACCGGCCGCCGCCGGCCAATTGCCCGCCAGCGCCAGGGCGGGCACCGCGAGCAGGTTGATCGCGTAGCCGATGATGGTGATGGTCCAGTAGTGGCGTGTGCGGTCGGCCAATGCGCCCGTGAACAGGCGCAGCACATAGCCCAGAAGTTCGCCGCCACCCGCGACCACCCCCACGATCGCGCCGGTCGCGCCCAGCGTGCCGAGGAACGGGCCCCAGATCGAGCGCGAACCTTCGTACGTCATGTCGGCGAACAGGCTCACCACGCCGAGCAGGACGACGAATGTCAGCGCGCGCCGGCGCCTGGAGGATTGCGATCCCGGCACCACTGGATTCACCTGGGGTTGCCGTCCAAGGTGCCGAACTCGGCCGGCAATATCGCGTAGAACATTTGCAATCCCTCCTCGCGCACGCGCGCGAGCATCCTGTCGGCGGCGGCGCGCGTCACCACGAAATCGACGCGCACGGTTTCCTGCCCCGCCAGTTCCAGGAAATGCGCTTCGTGGGTAACGCCGTGGCGGCCGTAGCCTGCGATCGAACGGAACGCGGTGCCGCCGGGGAGGCCCAGTTTCTTGGCTTCGGCGAGCAACCAGTCGTACAGCAGCACGCCGCCGTGCCGCCGATTTTCGTGCACGAAGAAGCGCAGGTACACGCCTTGGATGGCAACGGTATCGTTCATGCGAAATGCCTCAGCAAGGCCTGCATCAGCGCGAATCCGGCCAGTGTCATCGCGAGCGTGCCGGCGACGTGCATGCCGATGATCGCCGCGGTCCACCCATATTGCTGGCGCAACAACAGCGTGACCGTTTCGCCGGAAAACGTCGAGAACGTGGTGAGTCCGCCCAGGAAGCCGGTCGTGATGAACACGCGCGTTTCCGGAGACAGGGACTGGAATTGTGCGAAGGCGCCGAGGATCAGGCCCATCAGCAGGCCGCCCAGCAGGTTGGCGGCCAGCGTGCCCAGCGGCACGGTCGGAAAGATCGGGTTGAACCAGACGCCGAACAGATAGCGGAGACAGGCCCCGAGGAAGGCGCCGCAACCGGTGGCGAGCAACGCGTAGATGAGCATGGATGTCTCGACTCCCGCAAGGTTGTCAGGAATTCCACGCGCCGTCGCTTGTCATGGCAACGCCTACGCGCCGGACTTCCGGTCAGGTAGGCATCATCGGCCGATGTTCCGGCAGTTCGGGGAGGCATGCCATCTCCCATCGCTGTGCGCGCATGGTAGCGCGATACGCGGTGCGCGGGTCAACCGCGCTCTGGCAACAGGCAGCGTGCTTCCAGGAACGCGCGTGCGTCCTCGGCGTCGTGTTCGAACCACGCGCGCGCCGAGCCCAGCCGGAACGAATACCCCCATGCGTCCATGTCGGCGAGGGCGCGTTCGCGGCCGAAGCCGGGCAGGACATCGGCCAGCACGATCTGCAGAAAGCAGGTCGCGTCTTCTTCTTCGAGCGAATCGCTGGCGTCGGTATCGATCAACGCGCGCCGGGCAGGACCCGCGACCAGCAAGTGACAGGCTTCGTGCAGCAGCGAGTGCACCGGCGTGTCGGCGCGCGCATGGACCTTCGATGCGATCACGCCGGCCTCGGGGTCGCCCCAGAAGCTGCCGGGGATTGGTGAATCGTCTTCGACCCACACCAGTTCCAGGCCGTGCTGGGCGAGTAGTGCGCGCGGCGCCTCAAATCCGATATCGGCAAGACGCAGGACATCTTTGCCTTGTTGGACCTGTTCTTGCGAAGGAAGTTGTTTCTTCATCGCCGTAATTCCGGCGACAGCCGGAATCCATTTTCGCCTTTGAAGAGCAACATCAAGATGGATTCCGGGTTCCGCGCTACGCGCGGCCCCGGAATGACGACAAGGGTTTTATGCTCTTCCCGAGTCCCGAGTCCCGAGTCCCGAGTCCCGAGTCCCGAGTCCCGAGCTTCAGCCACCGGTGCCGGTCGCCGCCTTGACTTCTGGCAACGCCACCGACAGCTCAAGCACTTCGCCCTGGTCGTTGCGTTCCAGGTTGATCTGCACCGCGTCGGCGCCGACGTGGACGTATTTGCGGATCACTTCCAGCAATTCGTTGCGCAACAGAGGCAGGTAATCGGGGCCATCGCGCGTGACGCGTTCCTGCGCCACGATGATGCGCAGCCGTTCGCGCGCGATGTTGGCGGTGTTCTTCGGGCGCGGTCGGAGAAAATCGAGCAGGCTCATCGCATCCTCCTCAGGTTCCAAACATGCGCTTGAAGAAGCCTTTCTTCGGTGCTTCCACAAACCGCAGCGGCAGGTCCTCACCCAGCAGCCGGGCTGCGGCGTCGGCGTAGGCCTGCCCTGCAATGGAACCGGCGTCATGGATCACCGGCACGCCGGAGTTGGACGCCGCCAGCACGTTCTCCGACTCCGGGATCACGCCGAGCACCGGGATGCCGAGGATTTCCTCGACGTCGCCGACGCTCATCATTTCGCCGGCCTCGACGCGCATGGGGTTGTAGCGGGTCAGCAGCAGGTGCTGTGGCCCCGGACCCTCGCCGCGCTCGGCGCGGCGTGTCTTCGAGGACAAGAGCCCGAGGATGCGGTCGGAGTCGCGCACGCTGGAAACCTCGGGGTTCACGACCACCACTGCACGATCGGCGAAATACATCGCGAGGTGCGCACCCTTCTCGATGCCTGCGGGCGAGTCGCACACGATGTAATCGAAGCCATCCTTCGCCAGTTCGTCGAGCACGCGCTCGACGCCATCCTGGGTCAGGGCTTCCTTGTCGCGGGTCTGCGAGGCCGCCAGCACGTACAGGTTGTCGTGGCGCTTGTCGCGGATCAGCGCCTGCTTCAAGGTCGCCTCGTTCTGGATCACGTTCACGAAGTCGTACACGACGCGCCGCTCGCAACCCATGATGAGATCGAGATTGCGCAGGCCGACATCGAAGTCGATGACTGCGGTTCTGTGGCCGCGCCGTGCGAGTCCGGTGGCGAGCGAGGCGGACGTCGTGGTCTTGCCGACGCCGCCCTTGCCGGAAGTGATGACGATGGTTTCGGTCAAGGGGTTGCTCCGAGCTTGGGGTGGGCTGAAAGATTCAACAAGGGTGGGTGCCGCGTCGATGATCCGCGGGGCCGCTGAACGTCGGATGTCACAGGGCCGCGATCTGCAGTTTGTCGTGTTCCAGCCAGATCTGCACGGAGCGCCCGGCGAATTCCGTGGGCAGCTCTTCGAATACGCGATAGTGGCCCGCGATCGAAATGATCTCGGCGTGGAACTCGCTGCAGAAGATGCGGGCGGTCTTGTCGCCGAGCGCACCGGCGAAAGCGCGTCCGCGCAGGCTGCCGTATACGTGGACGTTGCCGTCGGCCAGCGCCTCGGCACCGTTGGCGACCGGGCCGACCACCACCAGGTCCGCGCCACGCGCGTACACCTGCTGCCCGGTCCGGACCGAACCGTGCTGCTGGAACGCCACGGTCGGTGCGGAGACCGTCGCGGGCGCGGCCGCTTCGGGCGCGGCGCCGGAATTGTCTTCGGCCGGCGCGGTGCGTTCGGCACGCTCGTAAGCGGCGCGGAATTTCGCGATCAGGGGAAGCCCCAGCCGTTGCGAAAGCTCCTCCGTCGCACTGTCCCCGTAGGCCAGTCCGACCGGCAACATGCCCGCGGCGCGCACGGCTTCGAGCAGGGCGTGGGCCTTGTCGTCAGCCGGTTGCGGCGACAGGAAGGACAGGTCCACCACCACGGGTGCGCGCGCGAAGAGCTGCGGGGCCTCGCGCACGCGCACCTCGAGCGAGGCCTGCAGCGCGGCCGGATCGTCGTTGCGCACACGCACGCAGGCAATGCCGACCTGCCCGAAGCGAAGGTCGGCGGCGTCGAGCCCCTCGACGCGGGTGTCCGCTGCGATGCCGCTCACGCCTGTCCAGCCGCGAGCAGGTCGGGTAGCGCGTTCGCCGGCCGTGTGCGCGGCGCGAGCCAGGGCACGGCGGGCAAACTGTCGGGATAGCGCTCGCGCACGAACGGATAGCATTCGAGCGGCTTCACCAGCAAGCTCACGCGGCGACCCGATTCCGGCATTACCTGCTGACCGAGCTCGTGGAACCCGAAGACGCCGTGGAACAGCACCCCCACGTCGTCCCGCGGTTCGAGGAATACTTCGCACGCGAGGTTCGGCGAGCGCACCTCGGCGAAGCTTTGTGCGTCGCTGTAGAACATTCGGCCGAGCCCGTGTCCGCGGTGCAAGTCGCCCACGACCACCCGGTCGATGTACATGAATTGCTTGCAGTGCCCGCGGAACCACCGGAAGTTCGAGCTGCCGTGTTCGGTGCAGTCGCGGAAGGCGATCAGGAATCCGGCCAGGTGACCAGCCACCTCCGCGACCCGGAAATAGTCGGCGTGTCGGTAGAAGTGGTCGATTTGCGTCGCGTCCATCGGCAGGATGGACGGTCCCGCGGTGTTGTTGAGGCCCATTACGGCGGCGAGGTCGCTGCTGCGCACGTCGCGCAGGATCAGGTGGGGCGTGAACGTCATCGTGTACGGATTCCCGTGTGTCGGGGGCGGGTTGGGCGCCGGTCCAAGGCCCGCCATTATCGCATGCCTTCCGGCGTCCGTCCCGGGTTTCGAAGGGCCGCGCGGCCCCGAGGGCCAAGCCTGAGTTAAGATCGGCGCGTGACACGTCCATCTTTCCGTCCGATTTCCCTGCTGCGCTACGCGGGCCTGATCACCTATGCCTGCGTGGGCGTGCCGCTGGCGCGGCGCGACTGGATGCTCGCCAACGTCAGCGACGAACGCACGCAGATCCACGTGACGCGTGCGCTGCACGCCCAGAGCCACTCCGACCTGCTGCTGTGGGCGGCCAGTTACGTGGTGTTCGGCTTGGTCTACTGGCTGCTCACGCGTGACCTCGGCTCGCGGCGCTTCTGGGGCATCAAGTTGCTGGGACTGCTGGTGCTGACCGTCGCGGCGGTGGCGATCAGCTGGTACAGCGTCAGCGGGCTGGGTGCGATCCTGCTGGCCGTGGCGGGCATGGTTCTGCCGTGGCTGCTGCCGTTGCCCGTGGCGGTCGGCTGGCTGATCCTGCAATCGGCGGCGACCGTGCCGGTATATGCCACGTTCCCGTCCTTCACCTTCGGGATGGCGCTGATGCAGGCGGCGTTGTACCTGGGCTATTCGGTGATCGTGTTCATCGCCTCCGAGGTCGCGCGCCAGCAGGCCGACGCGCGCGAGGATCAGCGGCGGCTCAATTCGGAGTTGCGCGCGACGCGGGCGCTGCTCGCCGAATCCAGCCGGATTTCCGAGCGCATGCGCATCGCCCGCGAACTGCACGACCTGGTCGGTCATCATCTGACCGCGCTCAGCCTGAACCTGGAGGTCGCCGGACACCTGGTTGTCAACGAGGAAGCAGCCGACCACGTCGCGCGCGCGCGTTCCACCGCCAAGCACCTGCTGGCCGACGTGCGCGAGGTCGTCAGCGAATTGCGCGACGACGAGGGCATCGAGCTGACCACCGCACTGCGCGACCTCACGGAGGGCGTTCAGGGGCTGGAGGTCCATCTCGAATTGCCGCAACGCTTTGCGGTCGGTGATTCGCGCCGCGCGCAGGTCCTGCTTCGTTGTACCCAGGAAATCATCACCAATGCCGTGCGCCATGCCCGCGCGCGCAACCTCTGGTTGCGTTTCGAGGAAGGCGCAGGCGGCATGCTGTTGTTGAAGGCCCGCGACGATGGTTGCGGCGCACTCGAGTTGAAGCCGGGCAACGGCTTGACCGGAATGCGCGAGCGGCTCGCCGAAGTCGGCGGACAACTGGCGATCCGTACCCAGCGCCATGAAGGCTTCGCGCTGGAAGCGTCGCTGCCGACCGAGAGAATCGTGTGAGCCCGGCCCGGCGGGCAGTCGTGGCCGCGGCGGAACGGTCGGTGCCCGGACCTGTACACTTCGGCTCCTGCGTTCCGTCCGCGCACTCGCTCGCGGGGATTCTTCGCGTGCCGAAGGGGCTGGCCGGAACCGATCGGATCGTCAGGGGAGGGGCTTCATGATTTCCGTTTGCCTGGTGGATGACCAGACGCTGGTCCGGCAGGGAATCCGTTCGCTGCTGGAGTTGTCGCCGGAAATCCAGGTGATCGCCGAATGCAACGACGGCGTGGCGGCACTCGAAATGATTCCGAAGATACGCCCGGACGTCGTGCTGCTCGACATGCGCATGCCGGGCAAGAGCGGCCTCGATGTGCTCAACACGTTCGCGGCACAGGGCAAGGTTCCGCCGACCATCATCCTGACCACGTTCGATGATGACCAGCTCGTGCTGGCGGGATTGAAGGCCGGCGCGCGGGGCTACCTGCTGAAGGATGTTTCGCTCGAGCAGCTCGTCGACGCCGTCAAGGTCGTCGCCGGCGGCGGTTCGTTGATCGCGCCGGTGGTGACCCAGCGGTTGCTGGCCGGCATCGGCCGCATCCAGAACCAGTTCTCGAGCCTGGGCCAGCCCGACCCGTTGACCGAGCGCGAAACCGAGATCCTGCGCCTGATGTCCGGCGGCTACAGCAACAAGGAGATCGCCAATTCCCTGAGGGTGGCGGAAGGAACCGTCAAGAACCACGTATCCAACATCCTTTCCAAGCTCGGCGTGCGCGACCGGACACGGGCGGTGCTGAAGGCGCTGGAACTCGGGATTGTCTAGGATCCTTCAGTCGAAGCGGCTGTTGTCCAAAGTCAGGCCGCGGAAGGCCGTCCTGGTGTCGGTTGAGCGGATCGCGGGGAAGTTGCGCCGATCTTCAACGAAACGGCGATCAGGGACGATCGCACAAACATGCCATGGCGCGAACTTCATGAAGCAAGTACCATCCGCCTTTCATGTGTTTCACAGCGGCGCACGAGCTGCCGACCGGGCCGGTCGCAGCGGGCGCCGGCCATATATACAAGCCGTCCGGAGATCCCTGGCATGACCCGAGTGCTCGAATTCGTCGTCGCCCTGATCATCGTGTTCATCCTGGCCGTGATCGTGGGGCTGTTCCTGCCCAGTCACGCACACATCGAGCGCTCGCTCGACATCAGCCACAACCCGCAGCAGATCTACGACGTCCTCAACAACTTCCGGCGATTCCCCGACTACGTGGGCGGCGAATTGCAGGCGCAGGATCCGCAAGTGAAGTTTTCGTTCGAGGGTGCGGCCTATGGCCCGGGGGCGACGATCGCCTGGACGGGCGGCGGCGACGGCAACACGATCGGCAACGGCAAGCTGGTCAACAAGTCCGGCAACATTGATTTCGCCGGCAACAGCACCTTGACCTGGGATTTGAACAACCAGTGGCGCGGCGAGAACAAGACCTTCACCCTGCAGGTCTCACCCAGCCACGGGCAGCGCGTCAGCACCGTGACCTGGGGCTACGATGTCGACTACGGCTGGAACCTGATCGATCGCTATTCACAGCTATGGATCCACGGTGCGCCCGACACGATGATCCAGTACGGCCTCGATTCGCTGCAGACCATGCTGGCGGGCATTCCCAACGTCGATTACGGCAAGCTCGCGCCGGGCCTGTATCGCACCGCGCCGACGCCGGTGCTGCTGGTCTCGACCAAGGCCACCCGCACCCTCGACGACATCGACACGGCCAAGACCGCGGCGCTCAAGCAAATCCAGGCCGTGATGGACAAGCTTGGCGTCAAGGCCGCCGGTCCCTCGACGACGATCACGACGGAGTGGGGCGATACCACCTATACCTTCGACCTGGCGGTTCCAATCGACGCCACCACGATCAAGGTCGATGGCAAGGACTACGACTTGACCCAGTTGCCGCCGCGGCCGACCGCGGAGCAATTGGCGGCCAAGGCGGCTTCCGCATCCTCGGCGGCCGCGGCCGCAAGCGCCGCGAATCCGGCCGCTTCCTCCACGGCCGCTTCTGGCGCCAGCGCCGGCAAACCCGGTTCGGCATCGAGCACGGGAGAGCCGGCTTCGGCATCTTCAGCAGGTGCGGCAGGGTCGTCGGGCGAAGAAGCGAAGGGCCCGGCGCCGGGCAGTCTCGACAAGCAGAACCAGCTGATCGTCAACGACAACGTGCGGGCGGTGATGGTGCCCGGGCGCGAAGTGCTGGAGGCTACCTGGACGGGCGAAGCCGGAATCCCGCTGGTGCGCCTGGCGCTGCAGGCCTACGCCGGTACCCACGGATACCAGTTCAACGATACCGAGGATCGGATGTACGACGAGCTCGCATCGTTGCCGAGCGTGCCCGATCAGGACCAGATCTACAGGGTGTTCCTGCCGGTAACCAACGCGCCCGCGCAAACGCCGGAACAAATCAACGGCCGCGCCGAGCCGCTCACCGCGCTGGATCCGTCGGTCTGGACGGGCAAGACGCCTCCGGGCGCGAAGAACGCCGAGGGCGAAAAGAGCAAGAAGTCCGAGGCGCGCAAGCCCCCGCAACACGCGAAGAAGCGGCATCGCCGCTGAGACACGCGATCGTCCGGAAAGGGCCCGCTTCGCGGGCCTTTTCTTTTTCGGGGCGTCGATGTGCGGGAGGCCGCCTCCCGCGTTTCCACGGATGGCTTCGTTGGGTAGATTCGTGGCGCAGAGCCTTCCGTCTGCCTCCTGCGTCCGTGCGCGCGGCCGCCGAGCCACCGCCCAGCGGAAGTAACGGGGCGTCGGCATCGCGCAAACGCTACTTTGGCGAGCAGCCATCCATGGCGCCGAGCGCCGCTTCTCACCCTGCTAGAGTTTGCGCTCGCACTTTCGCGATTTTTTGGCGATGATCGAAACCGAACACCTCGGCAAGCGTTACGGCAGGTTCGATGCCGTGGCCGACCTGACCCTGAAGGTGGCACCCGGACAGGTGCTTGCGTTGCTCGGGCCCAACGGCGCCGGCAAGACCACCACGATGCGCATGATCGCGGGGTTCCTGGTGCCGGGCTCGGGTCGCGCGCGGGTGTGCGGACACGACGTCGTTCGCGAGCCGGTGAAGGCACGCCTCGCGCTGGGGTACCTGCCCGAAGGCGCGCCGAGCTACGGGGAGCTGTCGGTCGCGGAGTTCCTCGCGTTCGCGTCACGGGTGCGCGGATTGAGCGGCATTCCGGGCAACCGGCGGCTGGACGAGATGATCGAGCGGCTGCAGCTCCAGCCGGTGCTGGCCCAGAGCATCGAGACGCTTTCGAAGGGCTACCGGCGGCGCGTATGCCTGGCCCAGGCGCTGCTGCACAACCCGCCGGCGCTGATCCTCGACGAGCCCACCGACGGCCTCGATCCCAACCAGCAGCGCGAGGTGCACGCGCTGATCCGCGGCATGGCGCGCGACCGCGCAATCATCGTTTCCACCCATGCCCTCGACGAAGTACGCGCGGCCTGCAACCGGGTGGCGATCCTCGCGCGTGGCCGCCTGCGCGCTCAGGGCTCGCCGCAGGAACTCGAGCAGCAATCGCGCTACCACCATGCCGTGAGCTTCCGGGCGCCGGCCAGCGCGTTGGCGTGCGAGTTGCTGGCGCGGCTTCCGGATGTGGATTCGGTGGAGGTCGATCCGGTCGATGGAAGGAACACCGTGTTCCCGCGGGAGGGCCGGGACATTTTTCACATCGTGGTGAAGCTGCTGGAGGAGCAACGGGTGCGCGTCGACGAACTGCAGCTCGAACGCGGCCGCCTCGAGGAGGTCTTCCAGCGGATCACGAGCGATGCCGAAGATGTCACGCGTGCGGCATGAACCGCGAAAGCAGTCCGCGAATGAACGCAAAGAACGCAAGGAACGCAAATAAAAACGAACAGAAAGCGCGGCTGCATTCGCGTTCATTCGCGTTGATTTGCGGACTGTGCTGTTGGCTCTCGTGGTTGTCGACCAAGGTAGTGGCATGCCGCGCGTAACTTCGGTTGCAGCCATCGATTTGCGCGGCCACCCGTTCATGGGCGTGCTGCTGCGGGAGTTGCGCGGCTACCTGATCACCCCGGTGGCGTGGTTGTTCAGCGTGATCTTTCTGCTGTTCGCGGGTGCGTTCACGTTTTACCTCGGCGCATTCTTCGAGCGTGGACAGGCCGACCTCGATCCATTCTTCCGGTTCCACCCGTGGTTGTACCTGGTGCTGGTGCCGGCCCTGGCCATGCGGTTGTGGGCCGAGGAACGCCGCAGCGGCACGCTCGAGCTCCTGATGACCCTGCCGATCCGTCCGTGGCAGGCGGTGCTGGCGAAGTTCCTCGCCGCGTGGATCTACATCGGCTGCGCGCTCGTGCTGACGTTCCCGATGTGGCTCACGGTCAGCTACCTCGGCCAGCCGGACAACGGCGTGATCCTTGCCGGCTATGTCGGCAGCTTCCTGATGGCCGGCGCATTCCTCGCGATCAGCGAGTGCCTGTCGGTGTTGACCCGCAGCCAGGTGATCGCGTTCATCCTCGCGCTCGCCGTGTGCCTGTTGTTCCTGCTCGCGGGCGATCCGCTGGTGCAAAAACCGCTGCTGGCGCTCGGCTCGAACCGGGCGGCCGACGCGCTGGCGGACCTGAGCCTGCTGGCGCACTTCCAGGCGATCGCGCGCGGCGTGCTCGACTTCGCCGACCTCGCGTACTTCGTCCTGACGATCCTGTTCTGGCTCGCGGCCAACGCCCTGATCCTCGACGCGAGGCGCGGCGGATGAGGTTTCGCCTGTCCGCAGGCAGCCGCTTGTGGCTGGTACTGCCGGTGCTCGCCGCGGCGTACGTGTTGCTGGTGCTTGCCTCGTCCCGCTGGCTGGACGGCGAGCGCGTCGACCTCACCCGCGATCACCTGTACACGCTTGCGCCGGGCACGCTCGACATCCTGGCGCACCTGCAGCAGCCGCTGGATCTCACGCTGTACTTCTCCGACCGTGCGAGCCACAGCCTGCCGCAGATGCGGGCCTACCACCAGCGCGTCGTGAATTTGCTGGGGGAAGTCGTGCGCCGTTCGCACGGGCGCGTGCATTTCACCCAGGTCGATCCGTTGCCGTTTTCCGAAGACGAGGACCGCGCCACCGCGGCGGGCCTGACATCGGTGCCCGGCAGCACGGGGGTGGCGATCTTCTTCGGACTCACGGCCCGCAATCCCGCGAATGCGCGCAGCGCCGCAATCCCGTTCTTCCTGCTCGCCAAGGAACGGTTCCTCGAATACGACATCGCCAAGCTGCTGTACGACGTCAGCACCCCGCGCAAGCCGCGGGTCGCGATCTACAGCGGGCTGCCGATCTGGGGTGACGGCAATGCGGCGCCGCCTTGGACGGCACTGCAGCAACTCCGGCAACTGTTCGATGTACGACGCGTGGACTCGGAGGGATTGGCTTCGCTGCAGGCCGACAGCGTGGACGCGTTCGTGTTGATCCAGCCGGTGGCGATGTCGCAGCCGGAGTTGCAGGGACTGGACCGCTACGTGCAGCAGGGTGGGCACCTGTTGGTGTTCGTGGACCCTGATTCGGAAGTCGGCGGCTACGAGGCCTCCGACCTGCCGCAGTTGTTCCGGGCTTGGGGGGTGACGTTCAACCCGGGGCGAGTACTGCTCGACAGCTCCCGCGCACAGCGGGTGCAGGTACCTGGCAGCGATGCGCCTGCTTACGATCCGGCGGTGCTGGGCCTCACGGGCGACGAACTCAATCGTCGTGACCCAGTTACCGCAGCGCTAAGCATCATCGACGTTTCCACGACCGGGTATTTCGGCCTCGCGGCGGGCACTGCGACGCGACTCGATCCGCTGATCCAGAGCACCACCGAGGCGATGGCTGTGCCGGATGCGCGCGTGCGCGACGCGCTCGATCCATCGAGCCTCTACAAGGACTATCGTCCCGAGGGCAAACACTACGCCATTGCGGTGCGGCTCGAGGGCGAACTGCCGAGCGCGTTTCCCGAAGATACGATGTCGGTACGGTCCGCCCGCAAACCCGAGGTGATCCTGGTCGGCGATACCGACATATTGTCGGACCGGCTGTGGCTCCCGCCCAACGCTTCGCCCGAACAAACCTTCGTGAGCCCGTTCGCCAACAACGGCGACTTCTTCGTCAACGCGGTCGACGACCTTGCCGGGCCGTCCAACCTGATCGCGATTCGCGGGCGTGCGGTGGCGGAGCGGAGGTTCACCCGGGTGGACGCCTTGCGCCGGCAGGCTGATGAAAAGTTCAAGGCGAAACAGGTCGAACTGCAGGGGGAATTGCGGGACACCGAACAGCGGCTCACCTCGCTCAAGCAAGCCGCGCACGGTAGTGGCCAGACGAAGGAACAAAAGGCCGCGGTCGATGAGTTCCTGCAACGCAAGCTGGACATCCGCGGCGAACTGCGTGCCGTGCAACGCAGCCTCGATGCCGACATCGAACGTTTGTCCATGCTCCTGAAATTCATAGACATTTTGCTGATGCCGATCCTGGTGGCGCTGGCGGGATTGCTCTATGGCGCATGGCGGCTGCACCGGCGCCGCGTCGCGGGGGCGCGGCGATGAAGGCCGTGCCGCCGGCGGGCTCGCGACAGCCCCGCTGGCCGGGCGCGGCGGCCGGCGTCGCCGGCGTCAGCGCGGTGGTGTTCGGCGCGCTGGGCGCGCACGCCCTGCACGGGGAGCTGGCTCCGTCGATGCTCGAGGCATGGCAGATCGCGGTGCGTTTCCAGTTCTGGCATGCGCTGTCGCTGGTGGCATGCGCGCTGCTGGTGCAGCGCTCGCATGCCGCGTACCTCGGCGCGGTGCTGTTCGCCTCCGGGATCGTGCTGTTCTGCGGCAGTCTGTACGCGCTTGCACTGGGTGCGCCGCACATGGTCGGAGTGCTCACGCCGCTCGGCGGGCTGTGTTTCATTGTTGGCTGGTGCGCGCTCGGCGTGGCATTGTTCTGCGATCGTCCCTGATCGCCGCACCGTTGAATAACACGATCGCCGGAATTGTTCTCTGGGTCTGAAAGACCAGAACGGCCATCCCTGGCCTGACTTTACACAACAGCTGTACGCCGGTGAATATTGATGGCGGACGGTGCCCGCGCTGCGTGTACACTCCGCTCCCCGCGCTCCGGCGAATCCGGGGCCTTCGCGAAGAAGTTCCAAAGGATCCTTCAGGAGGGATCAATGAAATTGGAGGTGATTCCGCGCGGTTTCGACGTGCAGGCGGCCGCCGTCCATCTCGCGAAACGCGACCGCAAGCTTGCCAAGTGGATGCGCCGCATCGGACCGATCGAGCGCGACTTCGAACTGCGATTCGATCCGGTCGATGCGCTCGCGCATTCGATCCTCTATCAGCAGCTTTCCGGGAAAGCTGCCGCGACGATCGCGGGCCGG
>JBOHYO010000421.1:0-6420 GCA_050737935.1 Rhodanobacteraceae bacterium | reverse complement strand
GCTGCAGATCGTCGGCAGCGAGGAACTGAACGACCTGGACGGGCTGGATTCCCGCCAGCGATGGGAAACGGTCCAGAAGATCTTCGGTCAGCAGCCGGTCGCGCTGATCGTCACCAAGGACCAGGCGGTGCCGGCCGACCTGCGCGACGCCGCCGATGAAACCGGCACGCCGCTGTGGGTCAGCGCCCGCCGCGGCCACGACGTGCTCACGTTCCTGCAGTACAAGCTGGCGCGCGCGCTGGCGCCGCAGATCACCTTGCACGGCGTGTTCATGGAGGTGCATTCGATCGGCGTGCTGATCACCGGCACGCCCGGCAGCGGCAAGAGCGAGTTGGCGCTGGAACTGATTACCCGCGGGCACCGGCTGGTCGCCGATGATGCGCCGGAATTCTCCATGATCGCGCCGGACGTGATCGACGGCTCGTGTCCCGAGATCCTGCGCGACCTGCTGGAAGTGCGGGGCCTGGGCGTGCTCAATGTCCGCGAGATGTTCGGGCACACCGCGGTCAAGGGATCCAACTACCTGCGCCTGATCGTGCACCTGCGACCGGCAGGCAGTGAACCGGAGGACGCCATGGTCCGCCTGACCGGCGACGTGGGGGTTTTCGAGGTCATGGACGTCAAGATTCCGCAGATCACCATCCCGGTTGCGCCGGGACGCAACCTCGCGGTGCTGGTGGAGGCCGCCGTGCGCAGCCACATGCTGAAATCCCAGGGCATCGACCAGGCCCGAACCTTCATCGATCGTCAGGCCGCGCGCCTGCAGCGCCAAACTGGTTGACCGACATGTCAGAGATCGAACATTCCGCAGCGCATCCGCCTATCCCCATGGTCGTCCTGACGGGGCTGTCCGGCGCGGGCAAGACGGTGGCGCTGCGCGCCTTCGAGGACCTCGGCTTCTACTGCGTCGACAACCTGCCGACGGGGCTGCTGCCGTCGCTGTACCGGGCGTTGACCGATGGCGGCCGGGGCGCGCTTTCGGGAATCGCGGTAGGCGTGGACGTGCGCAGCCAGGGCGATCTGGAACGGATGTCCGAAGCCTTGTCGCGCCTTGCGGAAGCGGGCGCCGACGCCGAACTGGTGTTCCTGGATTCTAGCGACGCGGTGCTGCTGAAGCGTTACGCCTCCTCGCGCCGCCGCCATCCGCTGTCCAACGACGGACGTTCGCTGATCGACGCGCTGGCCGAAGAGCGCCGCCGCCTGCGGCCACTGCTGGCGATCGCCAACCGCTCGATCGACACCAGCGAAACCAACGTCCACCAGCTCAGGCGCCGGATTGCCACCGAATATGGCGCGGCCACCCCGGGCCTGACCCTGATGTTCGAATCGTTTGCCTACGGGCGCGGGCTGCCGCCAGACTGCGATTTCGTGTTCGATGCGCGTTGCCTGCCCAATCCGCACTGGGACCCGCGGCTGCGCCCGTTCTCGGGGCGCGATCAGCCCGTTCGCGAGTTCCTCGACGGCCAGGGCATCGTAGTAGAATATCTGGCGGACGTGCAGCGATTCCTCGATGCCTGGTTGCCGCGCTTCGAAAGCGAAGACAAGGGTTATCTCACCGTCGCCATCGGCTGCACCGGAGGCCGGCATCGTTCGGTCTACCTGGCCGAACAACTCGCGGAACACTATCGTGCAAGCCGCGAGCAGGTACTCACCTTCCACCGTGAACTCGAATAGCCCACAGGGCCTCTTTACGGGCCCTACACGCAGTTGGACCGAATCTTGCAACTTCCGCATACTCCGCCGATCCAAGCCATGACCACGGCCAGCGCACTCCGTCACGACCTACCCGAGCCGCCCGCGGGCATCCTGTTGTTGACCCACGAGGCGATCGGTCATGCGCTGATCACCGCCGCGCAGCACGTGTTGCCGCGTCTGCCGTGCCAGCTCGATGCGCTGGAGATCGGGACCAACGACGATGCCGCCACCGTGCAGGCGGCGGCGGCGCGTGCCGCCCGCGCGCTCGACCACGGCGGCGGCGTGCTGGTGCTGTCGGACCTGTATGGCTCGACCCCTTGCAACATCGCCAACAAGCTCGCCGGCCTCGGTGTGCGGGCGCGTTGCGTTTCCGGTCTCAACCTGCCGATGCTGCTGCGGGTGCTCAATTACCCCGACAAGCCGCTCGATGAACTCGCCGAAGTCGCCGCCAGCGGCGGACGCAGCGGAATTCGCATCGACAAGCTTTGAAGAGCCGGGACCGGGGACCGGGGAAAGCATAAAACCTGCCGTCATTCCGGGGCCGCGCGCAGCGCGGAACCCGGAATCCATTTTGATGTTGTCTCTTTCCCAGAAAATGGATTCCGGCTTGCGCCGGAATGACGAACTGCCGTGCGCTCGCGGGCTCCTGGCTTCTCACGGGTCCCTGGTCCCCAGTCCCCGGTCCCCGCTTTTGGTAACGTAGCGCAATGCCGCAGGTCCGGGACATCGCAATGGTCGAAAGGGAAATCGTGGTCAGCAACAAGCTGGGCCTGCACGCACGCGCGTCGGCCAAACTGGTCCAATTGGTGCAGGGCTTCCAATCCACGGTCTGGCTGGTGAGCGGCGGCCGCGAGGTCAACGCCAAGAGCATCATGGGCGTGATGATGCTGGCTGCCGGCATCGGCACGCCGCTGACCCTGCGCGCCGAAGGACCGGACGAGGACACCGCGCTCGAAGCGGTCGCCGCGCTCTTCGACCGCAAGTTCGACGAGGGCGCATGAGGCGCACCTTCGCCGGCAACGTCGCCGCGCCGGGGATGGCGCTGGGTCGCGTGCGCCTCGAGCAACCGGCACGCTTCAGCGTCGACAACACCCCGCTTCCCGAAGGCGAGATCGAGCAGGAAGTCGCGCGCCTCGAGCGTGCCTTCGCCACCGCGCGCGAGGACATGGCCGAGCTCCGCCGCAAGCTGCACGGCGCGCTGGCGCGCGAGGTCGGAGAGTTCATCGACGCCCACGCGCAACTGCTCGAGGATCCCGAACTGATCGCGGGCATGCGCGCGATGATCCGCAAGGGCCGCTATCGCGCCGAGGCCGCCCTGAAGGCGCAGCGTGACCGCCTGGTCGCGGTGTTCGACAGCATGGACGACCCGTACCTGCGCAGCCGCGGTGAGGATGTCGACCACGTGATTTCACGCGTGCAGAGTGCACTTGCGCGCCAGGCGAGCAGCGAGGAAAAGAAGATCGCCGTCCGCGTAGGCGAGATCCTCGTGACGGGCAGCATCGCGCCCGGCGAACTCGCGCACATGGCGAGCCACGGCATCCTCGGGGTGGTCGCGGGCTCCGGCAGCATCTATTCGCACAGCGCGATCCTCGCCCGCAGCCTGCACCTGCCGATGCTGGTCAACGTCGAGGGCGTCCTCGAAGACCTGCGCGACGGCGATCTCGCGCTGGTCGACGGCGCCCGCGGGGAAGTGGTCGTGCACCCGGCCGCGCAGGATCTTGCCGGCTATCGCAACTGGCAGCGCGCAAGTCTGCGCGAGGGGCACCGGCTGGCACAGCTCGCAGGCGTCCAGACCCGCACGCGCGATGACTTCAAGCTGCGCATCTTCGCCAACGCCGAACGTCCCGAAGACATCGAACGCGCGCGCAACCTCGGGGTGGCGGGGATCGGCCTGTACCGCACCGAATTCCTGTTCCTCGGCAAGCACGGGTTGCCCGACGAGGACGAGCAGTTTGCCGTCTACCGCGACGTCGTGCTGGGTGCCGGCGGCCTCCCGGTGACCCTCCGGACCCTGGACCTCGGCGCGGACAAGGCCGACGACGCGGGAATCGTGATGGCCTCCGAGCCCAATCCTGCGCTGGGGGTACGCGGCATCCGCCTGTCGCTGCGGCAGCTCGACCTGTTCGTGACCCAATTGCGCGCGATCCTGCGCGCGAGCTGCTACGGACCGGTCCGTACCCTGGTACCGATGGTCACCGACGCCGCCGAACTGGTGGAGGTCCGCCGCCTGCTCGACGGATGCGCCCGCGACCTGCGCACCGAGGGCCACGAAGTCCCGGACCAGCTCGAACTCGGCGCGATGGTCGAGGTACCGGCCGCCGCGCTCAACGTGCGGGCACTGCTGGACGTTTCGGACTTCCTCGCGATCGGCAGCAACGACCTGACCCAGTACGTACTTGCCGCCGATCGCAACAACGACCAGGTGGGCAAGCTCTATCGGCCCGCCCATCCTGCGGTATTGCGGCTGCTGGCACACGTCATCGCGCGTGCCCGCATGGCGCGCAAACCGGTATGCCTGTGCGGCGAAATCGCGGGCGATCCGGCCTTCGCACCGGTGCTGGTCGCGCTCGGCCTGGAAGATTTCAGCATGGTGCCGGATCGCATCCTGGCCCAGCGCGATGCGTTGTCGCGCTGCGATCGCAAGGCCTTGCGGGCGCTCGCGCCACGCCTGCTGCGCGCACGCGACAGCGACGAGATCGGGGCATTGCTGCCCAGCGGGGCATCCGGCTGCTGAACGGATGGGCGCAGGCTCCAAGGGGCGCATTTATCATCGGGGTTTCATCGACACCGGGAAGATGCCGCATGCCACGCGTGATGCTCTGCACCGCAATCGTCGCCCTGCTCGCCGCCCCGGCCGCCTTCGCTGCCGACCAGGCCGAGCTGTCCATCTATCACGCCGACAACGACGCGTTGTTCTCCGGCACCTCGCAAGGTACCCTCGATGCCGGCAACGCGCTGGTGCACGAAACCCGCACCGTCGACGTCGCGGCCGGCACCCACGAAATCCGCATCGGCGGCCTGCCCGCGGCGCTCGAGCCCGAAGCGATCGCGATAGGGTTCGGCAGCGGACCGGCGGTGGACGTGCTCGGCCAGCGCGTGGTGCTCGCCAACGCCAGCGCCAACGGCGCGCTGGACGCTGCGGTCGGCAGCCACGTCACCGTGCAGACCGGGGAAGCCCCTGCCGGGGGCGGCGGATGGTCGGGGCAATTGGTCGGCGCGTCTGACAATGGCCTCGTGATCCGCAGTGACGATGGCCAGATCCACTTCGTGCACCGGTACGCCGCCGTGACCCTGCCGAGCGACACCGTCACCGGCGGCAGCAGCTTGCTGCTCGACGTGGCCGCGAAGTCAGCGGGCAAGCGCGACGCGAAACTGACCTACCTGACCTCCGGCCTCGGCTGGCGCGCGTCCTACAAGGCAATGTTGGCCAGCAGCGGAAGCTGCCGGATGCAGTTCGACCCGCAAGCCAGCATCGCCAACCGCAGTGGTCGCGATTACGACGGCGCCACGATCAAGCTGGTCGCGGGTCAGCCAAACCTCGGCAACCGCGGCGTGCGGATGTACAGCATGGCCGCGGCCCCGGCGCCGATGGCGGCGCGGGAAAAAAGCATGCCGATCCAGGCGTCGCTCGGCGACTACCGCAGCTTCACCCTGTCCGGCGCGGTGAGCCTCCCGAACGGCACGGTGACCTTGACGCCGCTGTATCCGCCGCGCCAACTTTCCTGCCAGCGCGAGTACCTCGTGGAGGATGGCGGCCGCGGCTTCCCGCCGCGCCCGAACACCAACGACTACGGTGCGCAGGATTTTCAGGAACGCGCGATCGCGAGCAACCTGTCGTTCAAGGCGCCCGAGGCGCTCCCCGCCGGCACGCTGCGCGCATGGACGAAAGACAATGCCGGAGCGCCCGCGCTGCTCGGCGAAGGCAGTGTCGCCGATACCCCGAAGGGCCAAAAGGTGTCGGTGCAGCTCGGGCAAAGTTTCGATCTGCGCGCCAGCCGCGAGCGCACCGCATTTCACGTGGACGCCAAGGCGCACACCATGAGCGAGGCCTACCGGATCACCCTCACCAACGGCGGCGACAGCGCGCGCACGGTCACGGTGCGCGAACATCCCGATCGTTGGCGCGAGTGGAAGCTCGCTTCCTCCAGCATCAAGCCGGCGAAGCAGACACCGCAACTGCTGGAATTCGACGTCCCGGTTCCCGCGCACGGCAAGTCGGTACTCGAGTACGCCGTGCGCTACACGTGGACCGCGAAAGACATGTAGCAGCGCGCCATGCGCGCGACCGGGATACCGCGGATTCGCAGCCCCGTTCGCGGCCATGGGCCGCTCCTGCAAAACGTCGCTACACGGCGAAAGACATGTAGGAGCGCGCCATGCGCGCGACCGGGATACCGCGGATTCGCAGCCCCCTTCGCGGCCATGGGCCGCTCCTGCAAAACGCCGCTATAGGTCGACGGCAAAGCACCTGTAGGAGCGCGCCATGCGCGCGACCCCAATGCGTCGGGATTCACCTCCGCTTCGCGGACAACAGCAGCCGCTGCGCGCCGGGCCGCTACTACCGCGCTCGTGTCAACCGCGAACTTGCCACAAAAGCGGGCTAAGCCCTGCAAGCCACGCCGTAGCCGAAGTGGTCCGGGCTGACCTGCCGGGGCTGCTCCATGCCATAGCGGGCCTCCATGAAACCGGCGATCCGGGAGCCACGCAATTGCTCAGGCTCGAACC
>JBOHYO010000420.1:0-4093 GCA_050737935.1 Rhodanobacteraceae bacterium | reverse complement strand
CGCTGCCGAAGGCCGATATGACGATCACGCTTCGTGATTACGCGTTCGACCTGTCGAAGCCGGTCACCGCGGGTCGTCACGTCATCGACGTCACCAACGCCGGCATGCAGCCGCACGAGCTGGTGATCACGCGCTTCCCGCCGGGTCAGGGTAATCGCGATCTCGAGGCCTGGGCCTACAATCCCCAAGGCAAACCTGCTCCAGGGCAGGGCGTCGGCGGCGTCACCGACATCATGCCGGGCGAGCACGTGGTGATCGAGGTCGACTTCAAACCTGGCAAGTACGGACTGCTGTGCTTCACGCCCGATGCAAAGGACGGCAAGCCGCATTTCATGCACGGCATGCAGCGGGAGTTTGTCGTGCGGTAGCCATCGTTCAAAAACGGGGAATAACGGGGTCAGGTTCACTTATCGGCGATGGCCATGGAACAGGATCGAGCTCGGCGTTGTGGTGTGTCCGCGTCGCGGCGCCGCGCCCTGTCAATGATCGATGCTGGTAAAAAGGGGTAGGTTCATTCGGTCCGGGAAATGCGCGTCGCCGTCGAGCGGCGCATATCCACGGGTTATGGCGCTTCGCGCGATCGAAGCGCACAATGGCCCGTCCCCGCCGGTGCAGGACGACCATGTCCTACGCTTGCGGAATCTCTGTTACCGGCGCACACCACACAGGAACGCTCCAATGGAGACCATGGCCCAGGTAAAACGCTTTCTGCCCGGTGACGGGGAAAAGTTTGTCCTCGGGCGGATGACGCTGACCTTCAAGACCACCGCTGACGATAATTCCGGTGCGTATACGCTGTGTGAGGCGATCGAGCCGCCTGGTTCGGGCGCGGCGCTCCATCGGCACCCGACCTATGATGAGACTTTCATCATTTGCGAAGGAAATTACGAATTCCAGGTTGGTGAAGAATCCCTGGCGCTTGCTGCGGGTGACATGGTGTTTGTTCCAAGAGGTACGCCTCACAGCTTCAAGAGCATCGGCCCCGAGACCGGCCGCCAGCTCAACATCAGCTCACCGGGCGGAATCTTTGACGCCTTTATTGCGGAAGTCACAGCATCGATGATTGATAGCGGCAGTCCTTCGCGGCCCGGGCCGGCCATGGAATTCAGGACCATTGCGGCAAAGTACGGCATGGAGTTCCTCAGCTAGAAAACAGAAAACGGGGATCAGAGAAACAGGGGTCAGGGTCGACTTTCCGAGAAAGTGCACTCTGACCCCGGTTTCGACAAGCGTCGCGCACGCATTCGCCGCTCGCCGCTCTCGTGTCGTTGAAAACACGAAACGCCGGTCAGAATCGATTTTCCAGCGGGCCTTCGACTTATTTGAGCGTGACCCAAGTTGGCGCGTGATCGCTTGTGTGTTCCCAGCCGCGCACCTCCCGATCCACGCCTGCAGATTGAAGACGCCGTGCGGCGGCGGGGCTCAAGAGAAGGTGGTCGATCCGCAGGCCGGCATCCCGCGCAAACGCGTTGCGCAGGTACTTCCAGAAGGTGTAGATGTGCTCGTCCGGATGCAGCGCACGCAGTGTGTCGGTCCAGCCTTGCGCCAACAGGTTCTGGTACGCCGCACGCACCTCGGGGCGAAACAGCGCATCGTCCACCCACCGCTCCGGCGCGTAAACATCCCGTTCCGTCGGGATCACGTTGAAGTCGCCGGCGAGGACTACGGGCAGGCCGGAATCAAGAAGATCGAGCGCATGTGCCGTCAGGCGTTGAAGCCAGCGCAGCTTGTAGTCGAATTTCGGACCGGGAGCAGGGTTGCCGTTGGGGAGGTAGAGGCATCCGATGACGATGCCCCGCACTTCCGCTTCCAGGTATCGGCTTTGCACGTCATCCGGGTCGCCGGCCAAAGCCCGCCTGCGTTCCACGGGATCGCAGCCCTTGCCGAGAATCGCCACGCCATTCCAGCTCTTCTGCCCATGCCACACCGCGCCATAGCCCGCTTCATGGAGTACGGCGACGGGAAACAGCTCCTGTGGCGCCTTGAGTTCCTGAAGGCAGACGATGTCCGGCGACTGCTCCTCGAGCCAGCGAAGCAGCAAGGGCAGGCGGGCGCGAACACCGTTGACGTTGTAGGTGGCGATCTTCATTGCGCGGATTGAACGGAAGCAAGAGCGGGGACGGATTCAAGTCCCGGTGGGCCTCGAAGTCGCACACAAAAGGGCTTCGCAGGCAATGAAGTGGGCGACCGCCTCCGCGAGGGAACCATTGCCTCAATTCATGCGGCGATGGCCTGGTCCACGCCATGTGCGGTGTCGTCTCCACATACATCGCGCCATAGGTAGTACATCACTCCGAACATGACCGCGAACGTCACCAGCACGAGGGCGATGTAAACCGGGATGATCAGCACGAGCATCAGCCACGCACCGACGAAATGGCCGATCAGGGCGAGCAGGCCGACCACGATTGCAAGTGCAATCACCACGACAATCCAGGCAAGAACGACGCTCACCGCGAGCACCAGCAGCGGCAGCAGGTTCTTCAGTGCGCCTGCCAAACCATCCCCGATGGCCCCGAACACCCCGCGGCGACGTAGGGCGACTTGGCCAAGGCTGACCGAATAGAGGCCCACCATGAAAAGACCCAGCACCGTCAACAGCGCCATTGCAATCCCGAAGCCCTGGGGTAGCCCCGGCGGTGGTTGATGGTTGACCTGTGCAGTCAGCACCTGCATGTACCAGCTCGCGATGCCTCTTCCTGCCGCCGCGATGATGATCCCCAACATGACGATGTAGATCGCGATGAGCGCCAGTCCGTAGCCGATCAAACGCAAGGCCTCGCCTTGGCGGTAAGGCTTGAAGATGTCGCGTGCGCGGGCCGGCAGTCCGTGTTCGGCCGCATCAATGACCTGCAGGTAGCCCGCGTAGAGCGGCACGATCAGCAAACCGAACAGGGCGCCAATCGGCATGAGCCAAAGGAGGATGGCCGGACTCTGCGGTGTGCCCGCGCCCAGCAAGTGAAATTGGATCAGCAGCGTGGGCAGCGATGGCAGCAGCAACGCCAGCACCAGGAAGGCCGCTCCTCCGAATATCGACTTCGGATGGCGGAAGCCCAGGCTGATGCCATTCTTCAACCAGCCAAAGCCGGCTAACGGCCTCCTGGATTGTGTCGACATGGTACTTCCCCCAGTGATCGGCGCCCCCGCGCCGTGTAGCTCGAGCATAGCGTGCAACAAGGACAACGGCGTAAGGAAAAACAGGGCCAAAAAGGGACGGAGGTAATTAAATATCGTGCGGCCCGTTGTGTGTCCGACGTGGTCGCTCCAGTGGTCCGGCCCGAAGGGCGGGCGAGGGATTCCGGCAAAGGCTGTCGCCGCGTCATTGTTGGGCTTCGCTGCGCTCAGCGCCAACCTGCAGGAGCGGGCCGACGTGGGTTGCAGGATTTTGCCGCCACGTTTGTGCCTCCGTTCCTGTTTGGTGGTTCACAATGAGAGAAGCCGCACCTACCCGAATCGGCAGCCGTGAAAAAAGGAGGGAGGGGCGGTGACTTGTCATGGCGGGCTTTGAGGAAGGCGGCCGCGAAAGGGCTCGGCAAGGCGCATCTGCCGCGCTGAGCTGGCACACTTCGTGAAACGCCGCACCGGTGGCGAGCTACGGCGCCACCGATGCTGAGTTGGGGGCAGCCAGCAGAAGAAGGATCGATGTCCATGACCAAGACGAAGCGGCGAATCCTTTGGGTGGGACTGGGCGCGCTCGGCGCGGCGGTCATTGTCATCATTTCGCTCAACCTGTGGCCGCACGAGCAGCAGTTGCAGCACCGGCTGCAGCACGTCAGCGCGGTGGACAGCGTGCAGTTCCGGCGCGAGATCGGGACGCTGCTTGGCTCCAGCGTCATCGAAGGCAACGCCGTGGCCGACTACCAGAACGGGGCGGAGTTCTTCCCGGCGATGCTGGCGTCGATTCGCGGTGCGCAGCGCAGCGCGAACATGGAAACCTACATCTACTGGTCCGGCAACATTGCCAAAGAATTTGCCGACGCCTTGATCGAGCGCGCCCATGCCGGGGTGAAAGTGCACGTGCTGGCCGACTGGATCGGATCCTCGAAAATGAAGCGATCCATGGTTGACCGGCTTCGCGCGGGTGGCGTGCGCT
>JBOHYO010000419.1:0-5395 GCA_050737935.1 Rhodanobacteraceae bacterium | reverse complement strand
CATGCACGTTCCAGCAGCCCAGGCGCGGGATCGCGAGTACCGCTTTCGGCAGGATCAACCCATAGGCGATCACGATCATGAGATCGGGCGCATGGTCGCGCAGCCGCCCTTGCGCGGCTTCGTCCTTCAGGGTTTCGGGTTGCTCGACAGCAATGCCCGTTTCCAGCGCAACCCGCTTGACCGGACTCATCGCAAGCTTGCGCCCGCGCCCCGCGGGCCGGTCCGGTTGCGTGTAGACCGCGAGCACTTCCGCGCCGCTGTCGAGGCAGGCGCGCAGCCCCGGCACCGCGAACTCCGGCGTACCGGCAAACACCAGCCGCAGGCGTTGCGCTGGCATCTAGCCGACTTTGCGCCGCTGCTTCTCCAGCTTGCGCAGCAGCAGAGCGCGCTTCAACGGCGAAAGGTAATCCACGAAAACCTTGCCGACCAGATGATCCATCTCGTGCTGGATGCAGACCGCGAGCAATTCGTCGGTTTCCACTTCGAACGGCTGGCCGGTGACGTCGTGCGCCTTCACCCGCACCCATTCCTTGCGCTCGACATCGGCGAACACGCCCGGAAACGAGAGGCACCATTCCTGGCACACCTCGCGGCCACGCGCCTCCAGCAGTTCGGGATTGACCAGCACGAGCGGCGAATCACGCTTTTCGGAAATATCGATCACCAGCAGCCGCCTCTGTTCGTTGACCTGGGTCGCGGCAAGCCCGATGCCCGGCGCCTCGTACATGGTTTCCAGCATGTCGTCGGCGAGTTGCCTGAGCCTGGCGTCGAACACCTCGACCGGCTTCGCCTCGAGGCGCAGGCGCGGGTCGGGGAATTCCAGGATGTCGAGTTTGGCCATGACAGATGTGGGTGGGAAGCGGCGACAGGCAGGGAAATGGGGGCGCGCAGCGCGATTTCACGTGCCGAATAGCGTAGCAGGATGCCGCGGGGCGCCGGTTCCGATCAGTGCGTCACCAAATGTGAAATTTCTGCTTGCCGCCGCTTGCCATTCGGGTACACTCGGCCAAACCGCTGGGGGATCGGGGGATTGCCGGTCATGCTTAAGAAACTGCTTGCGCTCACCGCGGGCCTGCTGATCACGTGCGCCGCCTATGCGGCCGGCGCCCAATTGCGCGCCGACCA
This sequence comes from Rhodanobacteraceae bacterium, assembly GCA_050737935.1. GTDB lineage: Bacteria > Pseudomonadota > Gammaproteobacteria > Xanthomonadales > Rhodanobacteraceae > 66-474. Next base: position 4,270 of record JBOHYO010000419.1, on the reverse strand, counting down.
TCCACACACCTATGTGGTGAAGAAGGGCGATACGCTCTGGGGCATCTCCGCGCGGTTCCTCAAGAAGCCGTGGCTGTGGCCCGAGATCTGGGACGTCAACCAGCAGGTCTACAACCCGCACCGCATTTATCCCGGCGACGTACTCGACCTCGACGTGAACAAGTTGCGGGTCGCCAAGCGCCCGGCGGTCGAAGCCAATCCGATCCCGACCGTGCCGCTGTCGGCGATCGAGCCGTTCCTCAGGGATTTCCGGGTACTTACAGCGGAACAATTGAAGCAGACGCCGTACGTGGTCGCGGTCGAGGAGAACGAACCGCGGGCCACCGAGGGCATGAACCTGTACGCGCGCCAGCTGGGCGGCGCGACGGATGGGGAGCGTTTTGCGATCGTGCGTCCCACCCACGTGTACCGCGAATTCAACGATGGCGGCAGCATCGACGACATCGGCCATCTGGTCAACAACAACGTGGATCTCGCGCCCGGGCCCTGGCAAGAGAATTTCCGCAACGACGGCCACTTCGGTCGCGGCCACGAGATCGCCACCGAGGTTCGGGTGATCGGCACCGCCCGCGTGCTGAAAGCGGGAGACCCGGCCACCCTGCTGCTCACCAACGCAAAGATGGAAATCCGCGCCGGCGACCGCCTGATGCCGGTCAACGACACGCCGTATGACTTCATGTTTTACCCGCACGCGGCGCGCAACGTGCCGGCCGACGCCCAGGTGATGGCGCTGTCCAACGACTACGATGGCATCTCGGTGCAGGGCCCGATGGACGTGGTGGCGTTGAGCGTCGGCAGCGCCGACGGTGTCGACAATGGCGCCACGTTCGCGATCTACCAGCCGGGCGAGACCGTGACCGACCTCGTGAAGGGCAGCACCACTCGCCGCGAATTCGGGCCGAAGGTACAATTGCCGAACGAGTTCGTGGGGCACGTGATGGTGTTCCGGACGTTCGACCACATCAGCTACGGGCTGGTGATGGACGGCATCCGGCCGGTCAGGGTTCGCGACGTGATCCAGGCGCCGAGATAGCGGCACGATAAGGAAATCCTGACAGAACGGCGCGGCCCAAGTCCGCGCCGTTTTTGTTTGTGGCGACCTACACTGGGCGAATGAATGCAGACGAGGAACTGCGGGCCTGGCTGACCCTCATGCGCGCGCCCGGGGTGGGCGGCGCGGGGATTCGGGCTTTGTTGCGGCAGGCCGGGTCGGCGCTCGCGGCTTGCGCCGGCATCCGCAGGTACGGCGGGATCGCCGCCGTCGGGTCGGCTGCGATGGACTGGATCGGCCACCCGGACGGGGCGCGTCTCGACGCCGACCTCGCGTGGCTCGCGCAGCCCGGGCATCGCCTGCTGCGCTGCAACGAAGCCGATTTCCCGCCGCAGCTCGAAACCATTCCCCAGCCACCGGCCGGGCTGTTCGTGGCGGGCGACCCGGCCGCATTGCTGGCACCGCAGGTTGCAATCGTGGGCGCGCGCAGCGCCACCGCGCAGGGCCTCGCCACGGCACGCGATTTTGCGCGCACCCTGAGCCATTCAGGCCTCACGATCACCAGCGGCATGGCCGACGGAATCGACGGTGCCGCGCATGCCGCGGCGCTGGATGCCGGTGGAATGACCATCGCCGTGGTCGGGACCGGGCCGGATCTCGTCTATCCGGGCAAGCACCGCGGGCTTGCGGAGCGCATCATCGGGCACGGCGCGATCGTCAGCGAATTCCCGCCGGGCACCGCAGCCCGGCCCGATCATTTTCCCCGCCGCAACCGGTTGATCGCGGGCCTGGCTCTGGGAACCCTGGTCGTGGAGGCGGGCCTGCAGTCGGGCTCGTTGATTACCGCGAGGCTGGCGGCCGAAGCGGGCCGCGAGGTGTTCGCGCTGCCGGGCTCGATCCACAATCCACTGGCCAAGGGCTGCCATCGGCTGATCCGGGAGGGCGCGCGGCTGATCGAGACGGCCGCCGAGGTTATCGAGGCGCTGGCGCCGGCGGCGCTGGCGCTCGGAGCCGATCTGCGGGCGCGGCTGGACGCCGCCGAACTGCCGGCGGCGCCGGTGGGGTCGTCGCGGATGCAAGATCCTGATTATGCGGCGCTTCTTTCGGCGCTCGGCGAGGCCTCGGCATCGCTGGACGAGCTCGCCGGGCGCACCGGACTCAGCTCCGCAGCGCTGTCCTCGATGCTGTTGTTGCTGGAGCTGGAGGGCGCCGTGGCGCCCGCTGTCCATGGACGCTGGCAGAGGCTTTTCGCGCCTGGCGCTTGACAGGGCCACCCCTTCCATGTGTTCACTATATATAGGGGGGCACGGAAGCCGCAGCGATTTTCGATTCCGATCGACAGCCAAATCCAACTCCCGACAGCGGACCGCCGCGCCGCGGCGATCCGCTGCCTCCTCGATCCGAGGGGGCTCGAACCGAATCCCTGGAAACCCCACATCCAAGCCATGGCCAAGAACCTCCTCATCGTCGAATCCCCCGCCAAGGCCAAGACGATCAACAAATATCTCGGCGCCGACTTCAAGGTACTGGCGTCCTACGGGCACGTCCGCGATCTGGTGCCCAAGGAAGGCGCGGTCGATACCGAGCACGACTTCGCGATGGACTACGCGCTGATCGAGAAGAACATTCGCCACGTCGACGAGATCGCCAAGGCTGCCAAGTCCGCAGAGGCGATCTACCTCGCGACCGACCTCGACCGCGAGGGCGAGGCGATCAGTTGGCACATCAGCGAGATCCTCAAGGCACGCGGGCTGCTGAAGGACAAGACCACCCACCGCGTGGTGTTCTCCGAGATCACCCCGCGCGCGATCAAGGAAGCCGTGGCGCATCCGCGCCAGCTCTCGCACGACATGGTCGATGCCCAGCAGGCGCGCCGCGCCCTGGATTATCTGGTGGGCTTCAACCTCTCGCCGGTGCTTTGGCGCAAGGTCCAGCGCGGGCTGTCGGCGGGGCGCGTGCAATCGCCCGCGCTGCGGATGATCGTCGAGCGCGAGGAGGAGATCGAAGCCTTCATCCCGCGCGAATACTGGTCCGTCGAGGCGAAGCTTTCGCACAAGGACGGCGAATTCACCGCGCGACTGGTGAAACTCCATGGCAAGAAGTTCGAGCAATTCGACCTTACCAATGCGACCGATGCGCACGCCGCGCGCACGTCGCTGCTGAAAGCCGCCGGTGGCAAGCTCACCGTCGGTGACATCCAGCGCAAGCAGCGCCAGCGTCGCCCCGCGGCGCCGTTCACCACCTCGACCCTTCAGCAGGAGGCCGCGCGCAAGCTCGGCATGGCCACCAGCCGGACGATGCGCGTCGCCCAGGGCTTGTACGAAGGCGTATCGCTGGGCGGGGAGAACGTCGGCCTGATCACCTACATGCGAACCGATTCCACCCACCTGTCGGGCGAGGCGATCGGGGAATTGCGCGCCACGATCGAACGCGAGTTCGGCAAGCAGGGCCTGCCCGAGCACGCGATGGTCTACAAGACCAAGTCCAAGAACGCGCAGGAGGCGCACGAGGCGATCCGCCCGACCTCGGGCTTGCGCACACCGAAATCGGTCGCGGCGCACCTGACGCCGGACCAGCTCAGGCTGTACGAGTTGATCTGGAAGCGCGCGGTGGCCTGCCAGATGAAGTCGGCGACGTTGAATACCGTCGCGGTCGAGTTTCCCTGCGGCGGCGACGCCGCGTTCCGCGCCACCGGCACCACGGTGGTCGACCCGGGATTCCTTGCGGTGTACGAGGAAGGCCGCGACCAGAAGGCGGCCGAGGACGAGGAATCGCGCAAGCTGCCCGCGTTGACCGTGGGCGAGGCGGTGCCGCTCTCCGAGATTGCGGCCGACCAGCATTTCACCGAGCCGCCGCCGCGTTATTCCGAGGCGTCGCTGGTCAAAACGCTGGAGGAGTACGGCATTGGCCGTCCTTCAACGTATGCCAGCATCATCCAGACGTTGCTCAACCGCGACTACGTGATCCTCGATTCGCGCCGCTTCAAGCCCACCGACGTCGGACGTGCGGTCGCCAAGTTCCTGACCGCGCACTTCACCCAGTACGTCGATTACGACTTCACCGCGAAACTCGAGGACGAACTCGACGCGGTCAGCCGCGGCGAGGAAGAGTGGCGTCCGCTGATGGCGGGGTTCTGGAAACCGTTCAAGGCGCTGGTCGACGACAAGATGGAAACCGTCGATCGCAGCAAGGCGACCGGTGCGCGCCTGCTGGGCGACGATCCGAAAACCGGCAAGCCGGTCTCGGTGCGGCTGGGCCGCTACGGGCCCTATGCCGCGC
>JBOHYO010000418.1:0-6154 GCA_050737935.1 Rhodanobacteraceae bacterium | reverse complement strand
CCGCAAGGTGTATCGCGTTGCGGTGGCCTGCGCGATCGTCGGCTGGCTGCTGATCCGGATCGCCACACAAGTCTTTCCGTTCTTCCACATCCCCGACTGGACGGTGCGGGTGCTGGTATTGCTGGTGCTGGCCGGCTTCCCGATCGCGCTGGCGCGCGATGGCATACGACGCTCGGGCAATCCCGATGCGGAGGTGACAACCATCAATGCTGAAACCCGGCCGCGGCAACAAGCAGGCGGCTCTACAGGCTGCACAGCGGTTGCGTGTGGCCGCTCAGCGCCTTGATGTGGGAGCAGCGCGGAACGGGGTGCAGCATGCGCTGACAAGCGCTTACGCGAAGTTCGGAGAACCCGGGCAGGCGGTATCCGAGCTGGACGCATTGCTGCGGGCGCCGTCTCCGGGTGTCTGGGTTTCGGTGCCATTGCTCAAGCTTGATCCTCAGTGGGACCCGATCCGCCACGACCCGCGCTTTCAGGCACTGCTGAAGAAGTACTCGATCCACGAGCCGACATCTGCGACCAGCGCCGCACCGGTATCGGCCACCACCCGCGGAGCCGGCCATGGCTGAGTTCCTGCAACACCTGAAGCAACGCAAGCTCGTGCAGTGGGCGGTTGCCTACCTTGTCTTCGCGTTCGCGCTGATCCAAGTACTCGAAGTGCCGACTGTCGGGACCTGACATTGGGTGCTCCAATGCCCTGAGCCATGAGCATCGAATGGCCGCTTCAGGGCAACTTGATAAACGTGGTGATTGACTCCTCTTGGTCGCTTCCTGCCGAAGACACCGGGAGTGGTCAGCGCACTTCCGTTGGACATGAAGTGACCCAGGCAGGGCACTGGCTGATGGGGTCGTCGTGCGTCCAGGACGAGACAGTCGTAGCCCGTTTCAAGTTGCCGCAGAGCGTTCACTCGCAGAACTCGTATAGCCCGGATACGTACGAAGAGCACGCTGCTGAGTGACTCAAAAAATAGCCTCCGTGATTGCCGAGGCGGTTCAGGTCGTCAGTCAAGTGATGTCCATGCTCGACAGTCTGTCACCGTCATGGACAGCCCAACGAACGACGTCGTCGACGGCTTCCGCGACCCCGAAGTCCTGGCTGCGGCGGTTCGACATGTTCGTGGCATTGCCCGCGGTGTGCAGAGTTCGAATGCTGTGTCCTTTTCACGGTAGCTTGACGCCTCGCATACTAAACCACCCGGCACGTGTCCGATGCACGGAACGGTGGATTGGAGGGGATCGTGATGGACCATTCGAAGTCGCGCCGTCACTTCCTGCAAGCTGCGTCGCTGGCCATGCCGGCCGCCATGTTGCTTGGATGCGGCGGCAAAGAGGTGTCGATCGAATCTGCCGCAGCGGCCGGCCCCCTGTATTTCGATGACGCCGAAAAGCGTTTCATCGACGCTGCGATCAGCCGTCTCATTCCTGGCGACGCCGAACATCCTGGTGCCAAAGAGGCGGGGGTAACGCTCTTCATCGATCGCCAGTTGAGCGGCCCGTATGGGACGGCGGAGACCTGGTACATGCGGGGACCTTGGCCGACCGGCAATGAAGGGCAAGGCTGGCAGTCCAAACTCACACCTGCCCAGATGTATCGCGCCGCGATCCGCGACATCCAAAGCCATTGTCAGCAGAAATACGGCAAGCACTACGAAGCGCTTTCGACTGAGCAGCAGGACGATGTACTGCATGGCCTGGAAACCGGTCACATCGATCTGCCCGATACCTCGGCCAAGCAGTTCTTCGTGATGCTGTGGAACAACACCCAGCAGGGCTTCCTGGCCGATCCGATGTACGGCGGCAATCGTGATTTCGCGGGCTGGAAGCTGGTCGGGTTTCCCGGCCCGCGCTACAACTACGTTGACGAGATCGAGCAGTACGGGAAGCCATACACCCTGCCGACGGTCGGATTGAAGGGGCGCGGAAATCCATCAGGAAACGGGCGCTGAAGGGAGGACTGAACCATGGCGACCAGGCTCAAGGAAGTAGATGTGGTGCTGGTCGGTTTCGGTCTGACCGCCTCGATCCTGGCGCAGGAGCTCACCGACTCCGGCTTGCAGGTCCTGGCGCTCGAGCGCGGCAGTTTCCGCAATACCGTGCCGGACTGGTCGACCGCCACGATCCAGGACGAACTGAAATACGCGGTGCGCCACGGCCTGTTCGAGGAACCCGAGCGCCAGACACTGACGTTCCGCAATTCGATGAACCAGCGGGCGTTGCCGATGCGGCATCTCGGCTCGTTCCTGCCGGCTGCCGGCGCTGGCGGCGCGGCGGTGCACTGGAATGGACAATTCTGGCGTTACGAGCCCGCCGATTTCACGATGCGCAGCCAAGTCGAGCAACGCTACGGGAAGAAATTCATCCCGGAAGACATGACGATCCAGGACTGGGGTGTGACCTACGACGAATTGGAACCGCACTATGACAAATTCGAATATCTGTGTGGGATCTCCGGCAAAGCCGGCAACATCAAGGGTACGATCCAGGAAGGCGGCAATCCGTTCGAGGGCCCGCGCCAGCGCGGCTATCCCAATCCGCCGCTGAAACGCGCCTATACGAGCGTCCTCTTCGACAAGGGGGCGCGCGAAGCCGGCTACAAGCCATTCCCGTGTGCCGCGGCCAATACCTCGCGTCCGTACAAGAACATCTACGGCGTGCAGATGGGCGCGTGCACCTATTGCGGTTTCTGCGAGTGGTTCGGCTGCGGCAACTACTCCAAGTCGAGTCCGCAAACCATGATCTTTCCGGTGCTGCTGAAGAAGGGCAATTTTTCCTATCGCACCCAATGCGATGTCACCCGCGTCAATCTCGATTCCACCGGCAAGCGCGCGACCGGCGTCAATTATGTCGATTTGCAGGGTCGCGAATTCGAACAGCCGGCGCAACTGGTGATCCTTTGCGCCTTCGCCCAGCACAACGTGCACCTCATGCTGCTCTCGAAGATCGGCCAGCCGTACGATCCCATTGCCAATACCGGCGTGGTCGGGCGCAACTATGCCTATCAAATAATGTCCTCGGTCGATGTGTTCACCAAGGAGATCGTCAATCCGTTCATGGGTGCCGGGGCGCTGGGCCAGGGCATCAACGAATTCAACACCGGCAACTTCGATCACGGCCCGCAGGGATTCGTCGGCGGCGGTTACATCGCACTATGGCAGACGGGCGGAAGGCCGATCCTTCAACACCATTTGCCGGAAGGCACGCCGAAATGGGGCGCCGGCTGGAAAAAGGCGCTCGCGGAAAATTACCTGAAGGCGTCCAGCATCCAGTGCCACGGCAGCGTAATGAGTTACCGGGACAGTTATCTCGATCTCGATCCGACTTGGAAAGACGAATACGGCAATCCGCTGCTGCGGATGACCTTCGACTTCCACAAGAACGAACATGACATGTCGAATTTTCTCACGCAGAAAGCGGTGACGATTGCGCAAGCGATGAACTTGCGCTCGTACCACGCCAAGCCGCGCAAGGGCCACTACTCGATCGTTCCGTACCAGACCACCCACAACACGGGCGGCGCGGCGATGGGCACCGACCCGAAAAACAGCGCGGTCAATCGCTATCTGCAAAGTTGGGACGTGCCGAACCTGTTCGTGATGGGCTCGAGCGTGTTCCCGCAAAATGGTGGATACAACCCTACCGGCACGATCGGCGCGCTGACCTACTGGGCGGCCGACGCAATCAAGAATCAGTACCTCAAGCACCCCGGGGCGCTGATGCAGGCCTGACACGGAGGTGGTTGTGATGTACAGGAAGCTTGTTGTCGCCGCGGCGTTGTTGCTTGGCCTCGGCGTCGGCGCGCTGGCTGCCGAAAACCCGCCGTTGGATACGCTGTTGCACAGCAAATCCCAACCCGGTCATGCCACCCTCGAACGCGGTCGTTACCTGGTCAAGGCCGGCGATTGCGAAGCCTGTCATACCGCTCCCAACGGCAAGTCATTCGCGGGTGGGCGTGTGATACCGACGCCGTTCGGCAATCTCTACTCGACCAACATCACCCCCGATCGCGGCACCGGCATTGGCAAGTGGACGCTGCAGGATTTCTATCGCGCGATGCACAGCGGCATCGACCGGCAGGGCAACCATCTCTACCCGGGCTTTCCGTATCCGTGGTACACCAAAGTCACCGGCGACGACGTGAAGGCGATCAAGGCCTACCTCGACACGGTCAAGCCCGTGCGGAAATTGAATCGCCCGCCGGGCATGTCATGGCCGTTTACGATGCGCAGCGGGCTGGCGATCTGGAACAAGCTTTACTTCGACCAGGGAACCTTCGTCGGCGACCCGCAAAAATCCGCGCAATGGAACCGTGGCGCGTATCTGGTGCGCGGCCTGGGACATTGCGGGGCCTGTCACACCGCCAAAAACTTCGCGGGCGCGACCAAGGCGAGCGTTGCCATGCAAGGCGGCTTCGGCGAGAACGCGTTCGCGCCCAATCTGGCCGGCGGCCTGCGCGACGGTCTGGGCGGGTGGAGTGTCGCGGAGATCGTGGAATACCTCAAGACCGGTTCCAACGACAAGTCGTCCGCCGCGGGCCCGATGGCCGAGGTCGTGAACGACGATACACAATACTTGACCAACGCCGACCTGACCGCGATCGCGACGTACCTCAAGGATCTGCCGCGCATGGAACCCGACGCCGGTTCCGTTGCCGACGCCGATGTCATGAAACGTGGCGGCGGCGTGTACGACGACAATTGCACGGGCTGTCACATGGAAGGCGGCCAAGGTCAAAAGGGCGTCTTTCCGCCGCTGAAGGGTAGCTCCGCCATACAGGCCCAACACGCCGAAACGCTGGTACGCATTGTTCTGGATGGCGCCACTGTGCCGGCCACACCCATGAAGCCCACCGGATTCCAGATGCCGGCATTCAAGGAGAAACTCGACGATGCGCAGATCGCTGCCGTCCTCTCCTACATCCGCAGTGCATGGGGCAATCACGCCGGCGCCGTATCGACAGGCGACGTCGCAAACGTCCGCGACCAGATGAAGCAGCAGAAAGGGGTTCCGTGACACGCCTTTGTGTGCTGGCAAACCGTCATCGCGCCGCGCGTTGGTACTGGCACGCTGGCACGAAGCTCTGGACCGTCCCGGGGAATCCCGGACGCTGTTTCGTTTGAGTCACACAGTGGCGTGTTCACCGAGCTGAGCACGGGCGCCGCCTGGACACCAAAGGAAAGGCAACCAAGCGCGCGAGGCGTGTGCTTCTGAAGCATGCGAAAGGGGGGCACTACGGCGTCGGGCACGAAACGGCGGCACGCGACGGCTGAGATGTGCCGTATTCATCCTGTGCCTGCGAATGCCCATCGTGGCGCTCGGCCGATCATCACTGCCGATCCGCCGGACTGCCTTCGGTCGCGCCATCAGTGAGCCACCTTCGGCGGTCTTCAGGGGTATCGATATCCATGCGCGCCCGCGGGTTGGAAACGAAGTGAACCTCGCCGGGATGACCGCGCAGGACGGAGCGCGCGCCGGCGGGTCCTTGAAGGGCCATGAGTTCCTCGAAATAGTGGCAGGGAAACAGGCAGGGCGGGCCATGGTTCGTCCCGCCGTAGTCCGAAGCGATGACGTGCTCCGGGCGCTGCCAGTGCGCGTCGATCAATGCCGCCAGGTCGCCGGCGGTGACCAGCGGCTGGTCGGCGAGCATGATCAGGCAGGCGCCGACACTCGGATCCAGCCGCAGCAGACGTTCGACGCCGCATGCGATCGAATCGCCCATGCCACGCTGCCAGGCGCTGTTGAAGGCAAGCACCACGTCGAGCCCGCCGAGGCAGGCCTCCACTTCCGCGCGGCAGGCGCCGGTGACGATCACCGTACGCTCCACGCACTGCATCGCGGTCAACGCGGCGAGCCGCACCATCGGGATTCCCCCAACCGGGATGAGTTGTTTCGGCGCGCCATAGCGGCTGGCGCGGCCCGCCGCCAGCAGCACTGCGCCGACGGCTTCACGGATCATGGGTGGATGGGCAGCTCGGAGGCCACAAGGCTTCCGGCCGTGCGCGCGTGCGAACAGGCGATGATTTCCGCGGCCACGGCCAGCGCGATTTCCTCCGGTGTCTCGGAACCGATGTCGAGACCCGCCGGCGCGTGCAGGTCCATCGCCACGGGTAGCCGCGCCCGGATCAGCGCCACGCGTTCGCGCGAGCCGATCACGCCC
>JBOHYO010000417.1:0-3249 GCA_050737935.1 Rhodanobacteraceae bacterium | reverse complement strand
CGCCGACGTAGGTGCCGAAGTTCACCGCGATGCCTTGTTGTTGCAGGTGCGCGAAATACTCGTCGAGCGTCCGCCAGGCCGGCTTCGCGCGTCCACCTTCTTCGGCGAGGATCTTGTCGTTGAGCGGCGCGACCGATTCGCCTTCGCCGGTGATCAGCGTCGTTACGCCCTGGAAGATTTTCGACGGCGCGTGGCCGTCCACCAGCAGCGTGTGCCCGGACTGGTCCAGCATGTCGATGAAACCCGGCGTGACGACCATGCCGTGTGCGTCGATGACCTGCTTCGCGTCGACATCGCCGAGCCGGCCGATCGCCGCGATGCGGCCGTCCTTGATCGCGATGTCGGCGGCGTACCAGGGCGAGCCGGTGCCGTCGATCACGTGTCCGTTGCGGATGACGACGTCATACGAGGGCACGGATGCCGCGTGCACACCGGACCCGATAAGGCCGAACGCAGCGACGAACAGCAGGCGCGCCATCAGGTGCATGAAAATCCTCGCATCAATATCGCCAGAAGACAATCCGTTCGTGTTGAGCGTAGCGGAGCGCAGCTCCGCGGAGTCGATACACCTGAACTGGCCCCGGCGCGCCTACGCTCAGGACGAACGGTGTTTCGAGATCGCTTCCAGCGATGGGGAACCCGCCATGTTCCGGCCCCAATTCAGGCTTTCGCGGGCTCGGGCTTCATCGCGCGAATGCTGCGCATCTGCGGACTTGCAAGGCAGCACAGTGCGATCACGGTGAGGGTGAGGCCCGCGATGCCGAACAGCGCGGTCAGCGAGAGCACCTTCAGCAGCGCGCCGGCGGCGGCGGCGGAAAGCGGGGCGAGACCCATGAACGAGAACATCAGGATGCTCATGGTGCGCCCCATCATCGGCTGCGAGACGCGCTGCTGGATCCAGGTGAAGATCGCGATCATCACCACGCCGCCGAGAAGTCCCGTGCAGAACAGCAACGCTGCACCGGAATACGTGGTGTGCACCAGTGTCAGTGCAGCAAGCACCAAGCCCGTCAATCCATCGAAGCACAGCACCATCACGCCCAGGTGTCCGCGCGCCGCGCGCTGGGCGTACCCTGAAAGAAAGCTGCCGATGAACATGCCGACGCCTTGCGCGGTCATCAGGATGCCGAGCGAAGCCGCGCCGAGGTTCAGGCGCGTGTCCGCCAATACCGGCAGGCCCACCTGGATCGGGCCGCCCACGAATACGCCGACGAAGCTCGCGTAGATCACGAATGCGCGCAGCGGCACGTCCGCCCATACATAGCGCACGCCTGCGGCGATGCTGGCGAACACGCCCGTCTTCTTCTCGGGTGGATGGGAATCGCCGTGGATGCGGATCATCGCCAGCGAGACCAGCGAGAACACGAAGCTCGCCGCGTCGATTGCGAACGCCATGCCCAACCCGCGCGCGTCCGGCAGCGCCTGCGCGGAAACCTGGTGGTGCGCGCCCAGCGCGATCACGAAACCGGCGAGCACCGGCCCGCCGATCATGCTGAGCTGGCGCACGCCCATGAAGGCCGCGTTCGCCGGGCGCAACTGCTGCGGCGGCACCAGTTGCGGCAGGATCGCCGAGCCCGCGGGATATGCGAATGCCGTGGACAGGCCGATGCCGAGCGCGAGCAGGTACACCATCCACATGTGGATGCTGCCGGCGAGCACCAGCGCGGCGAGAATCACGATGCAGGCGGCGTTGACCGCGCGTGCGCCGAGCAGTACCCGCCGCGGCGACATGCGGTCCACGATCGCGCCGCCGAGCAGCATGAAGGCCGCGCGCGGGAATGCCATCACCGCCAGCACCAGGCCCAGCGCCGCGGGATCGCCGGTGAGTTTCAGCACCAGCCACGGCAGCGCCACCAGCGTGAACTGGTCGCCGAACGATGAGACCGAGCTGCCCCCGAACAGCAGGCTGAAATCGCGGTTCGCGAAAATCGAACTACGCGCGGGCGCCGGGGCCGCGGGAGAGGCGGTGTTCATTGGGGATGCCCCTGAAAGCCGGCGTGCAGTGTAACGCTGGGACGAAGTCGAACCCTCACCCTTCCACCGGGCACAGAATCCGGTCGGTCCAATGGTTGCCTTGCTTCGCCGCAAACGCGGTACGTCAGTGCTTGCCGCCGGGCAGGCTCCAGATGTCCAGTACGCCACGGGTGGCGTGGTCGTTGGCGTTGCCTTCGGGCAGGATGATCCTGCCGGCCACCACGATCGGGCTGTTCCAGTGGCCGGAGCCGCAGGCGAGCGTGGTGATGCGCTTGCCGGAAGCCGCCTTGTACACGTTCAGTCCGCCGTCGGGTGCGTAGACATACAGCAGACCGTCCGCCTCGAACGGGCTGGTGCCGCCGGTGTCGTTGCTCCACTGCCGGTGCAGCTTGCCGTCCTGCAGTTGCCACGCCGCGGTGCCGCGGTTGTCGGCGACGAACATCCAGGTTTGCCCTGCGTGTTTCCATACCGCCGGCTGGGTGAAAAGCCGGTCGCCGCCGGGGGTGGCGACGGTTTGCAGTTCGCCGCCCTTGTGTGGCGTGGTACCGGCGATCGCCTTCAGGCTGAGCAGCATGATCTTGCCGTCCTTGCCGCCCTGCGCGATCAGGCCATTGCCCAGCAGTACCGGCGAGGTCGAACCGACGTCCGCGTCAGTCTGGTTCAGGTCATCGCTATTGGTGGGCGTGTAGTTGCCCAGCATCCGGGTGGCACCGGCGTCGAGTTCGACCACCGAATCGCCCCAGTTGGTCTTGCCGTTCCAGTCGGCGTTGCCGGTGGCGATGAAGATGTGGCCGCTGCCGGGATCGATCACCGCGCCCGCGCGTCCCCAGATCGCGGAAGCACTTTGCGGGCACGAATCCGGTTCCAGCAATCCGCTGCGATTGCTGCACAACGAGTTCCACACCGACAGGAGCTTGCCGGACTTGCCATCGAGGATCGCGACGTGGCCCTGGTAGGGCGGCGCGTCGCCGATGTAGCCGGCCGTCACGGCAATCACGTGGCCGCGGAAGAACTTCAGCGGCGAATCCATCTTCTCGCGGTGCGCCAACTTGGTAACGGCGGTGCGCCAGACGGCGTGGCCGGCGCTGATTGCGAGCTTCTGGATGTAGCCGTCGGGCGACGCGGCGTAGATGAATTGCCGATCGGGGTCGGCCACCGGGGTGGAGTTGGTGATCTGGCGGGTGCCCGCCAGCTTAGAATAGCTGGCTGGCGTCCAGGTCCAAAGGATCGCGCCGCTCGTCGCGTCGATCGCCAACGTCTTGCCGTAGGTGGTGG
>JBOHYO010000416.1:0-2112 GCA_050737935.1 Rhodanobacteraceae bacterium | reverse complement strand
TCCCAACGCTCGCCCAGGGTTTGGAACAGCGATTCGATGTCGCCGTCGCGGCCGACATCGCATGGCAGCACGATGTCGGAACCGAGCTGGGTAGCCGCTTGGTCCACCCGGCCGCGGAGTTTTTCATCGACGTAGGTGAAGGCGAGCTCCGCGCCTTCACGGTGCATCGCTTGCGCGATTCCCCAGGCGATCGAGCGGTTGCTGAGGATGCCGGTGACGAGCGCGCGCTTGCCTTCGAGGAAACCCATGTTCGCGGTACTCCGTGTCGGAACGTCGAGAGCGCCATTGTACGGGCGCTCCGATACGCGCTCCGGCTAGCCGCCCACGCGCAGTTCCTCGCCGGTTCGGATGTCGGCGCCGCCCAAGTGGTTCCAGCGCTTCAGGTCAGCGATGGTGATGTGATAGCGGTGGGCGATCGACCACAGCGTTTCGCCCTTGCGCACGACGTGCTCACGATGCGGCTTCGCGGGATCGGTGGCATGTGGCGGCGGGTTGGGCTCGACCGGCAAACGAAGATTGCTGCCATGGCCCGCATCCTGCTCCCGGGTGTCCACCTGCGCGACCGACTCCGACGACGCATCGCTCGCCAAGGCGGCAGTCAGCGCATCGGCAGCGGGTGCAGGCAGCAGCAGTTTCCCGGGGCTGTGCTCGGGAATGCGGCTGCCCAGGTAGCCCGGGTTCAGGGACCGCAGCTTGCTCTCGGGCATGCCGGCCATCCGGGCAGCGGCGCTCAGCCGCAGGCGCTTCGGTACCTGGAGGACCTGCAAGTGATCCGCCGGCGCCGGGTCAGGCAACTGCACGTGGAAGCGTTGCGGCTGCCGCAGAATGCAGGAGAGGGCCATCAGCTTGGCGAGGTGCTTGCGGCTGGTGGAACTGATCCGGATGTCGGGAATCGCGCCGCCGCCGGGATCCGGATGGCCGTGCAGTGCCTTGGCAAGTGCGCCCGAGCCTGCATTGTAGGCGAGGTCGGCTAGCCGCCAATCGCCGAATCGCTGATCGAATGCCTTCAACATCTTGACCGCCACGCGGGTCGAGGCGACCGGATCGAGCCGGCCGTCATAGTCGTGATTGATGGTGATGCCGTGCCTGCGGGCGGTATGGGGCATCAATTGCCACATCCCCGCCGGATCGCCTCGCCGGCTGGGTTCGGATGGGTTGTACGAACTCTCCAGCATCGGCAGCATCACGAATTCGCCTGGAATGCCGGCCGCGTGCAGTTGTTCCTTTACGTACATCATCATGGGCAGCGACTGACGCAACATTCGCTCGAAGTGCTCGGGGGAGCGCGTGTAGGTGGCCAGCTTGGCGCGGACCAGGGATGAATCGTTGCAGTCGTCCATCACGAAGCTGGCGGTGAGGCTGGTCCACATCTGCTTCCGGGACGGGGCCGGCGCCAGCGGAGCCACGGTGGTCGACGGCGGCTCCGGATGCGGAATCACCGTGGCTGGTTTCGGCGGCGGCTTGTGCGGCTCGATCGCGCAGGCGGCGAGCAGTGCGGATGCCGCAAGCATCAGCGCGAGTCGGATAACGGCGCGCTGGGTGCTCATGCCTGGAAATGATCCTTGGCGATCCGGAGCGCCGCGAACCGGTCGACGCGTCGTTGCGAAGGCTCGGCCCCCCGCGGCCACGGGATGCGCTCGTCGGCGATTGCCTCGACGCGCAGGAATGGATTCGCGGCGCGTTCCTCGGCCAGCCGGGCCGGCAAGGTTGGCTCGCCACGCTCGCACTGGGCGCGCGCGGCGTCCATGCGGGATCGCAGGGCAGCGTTGTCGGGTTCCACGCTGATCGCGAAGCCGGCATTCGCCAACGTGTATTCGTGCCAGCAACAGACCCGGGTATCGCCCGGCAGTCCGGCGAGCCGGTCCAGCGAGGCGAGCATCTCTTCCGGCGTGCCTTCGAACATCCGGCCGCAGCCGAGGCTGAACAGGGTGTCACCGCAGAACACCAGCCCTTCGCCGTGGTAGGCGATGTGGCTGCTGGTGTGGCCGTGCACCTCGATGACCTCGAAGCGCGCCGCGGGCGCGGGGATCTCGACCACGTCGCCGTCGCCGACGCGGGTCGCGGCGAGACGGATGCGGTCATCGACCGGCGCGTAGATTTTGGCGTCCGGAA
>JBOHYO010000415.1:0-3517 GCA_050737935.1 Rhodanobacteraceae bacterium | reverse complement strand
GCGTCGATCTGCAGGCGGCCGATCGCGCGGGTTTCCTCATCGGGGTTGGCACGGGTGACGGCCGGCTGGTAGCCAATGCCGCGCCGGGCCTTGAGGCGCATGTTGAGCGAGACGTCCTTGGTCAGGTGGCAGATCACGTGTTCGGGGTTGACGATTTCCACCGTGTGGTCGGTAGTGATGTCGCCCGCCGTGACGACGCCCTTGCCCTTCCTGGACAAGGTGAGGTTGGCTTCGTCGACGCCGTTCAGGCGGATCGCGACGCCCTTGAGGTTCAACAGAACCTCGATCACGTCTTCCTGCAAACCTTCAAGCGTGGTGTATTCGTGCAACACGCCATCGATTTCGGCCTCGACGATCGCCGCACCGGCGATCGAGGACAACAGCACGCGCCGCAGCGCGTTGCCGAGTGTGTGGCCGTAACCGCGTTCCAGCGGTTCGACGACGACACGGGCATGATTGGGGCCGACGGGCTCGACTTTGAGACCACGCGGGCGCAGGACGTGAGTGGAAGAAACTGCCATGGGCTACACTCCGGAGTGTCACTGGTGGAGCCGCGCAGGATTCGGGCTCCGATGATTCCTCGCCGGACGGCAAGGCCGTCCGGTTCGCGTCGGTGGCGCTGTTCCGACCGAACGGTCGAAACGCGCCGGCTGCGACGCCTTACTTTGAATACAACTCGACGATCAGCGCTTCGTTGATGTCGCTCGGCAGATCACCGCGATCCGGCATGGCCTTGAAGGTGCCCGCCACGTTCTTCGCATCGATCTCGATCCAGCCCGGACGCAGATCCATGCTGTCGGAAACCTTCATGGCTTCCTGCACGCGCAGCTGCTTCTGGGCATGCTCGGTGAGCTTGACCTCGTCGCCGGGACGCATCACGTACGATGGCACGTTGCACTTCTTGCCGTTGACCATCACCGCCTTGTGCGACACCAGCTGGCGCGCCTGCGCGCGGGTGACCGCGAAACCCATGCGGTACACGACGTTGTCGAGGCGCGCTTCCAGCAGGCGCAACAGGTTTTCACCGGTGTTGCCCTTGAGCTGGGTGGCTTTCTTGTAGTAGTTGCTGAACTGGCGCTCGAGCACCCCATAGATGCGCTTGACCTTCTGCTTCTCGCGCAACTGCACGGCGTAGTCGGACGGACGCGAGCGCTTGGCGGCGACGCCGTGCTGGCCGGGCTTGTTCTCGAACTTGCACTTGGAATCGATCGCGCGCGCAGGGCTCTTCAGCGAGAGATCGGCGCCTTCGCGACGGGCCAGCTTGCACGTGGGACCACGATAACGAGCCATGTCAGACCCTCCGCTTCTTCGGAGGACGGCAGCCGTTGTGCGGGATCGGCGTGACGTCGATGATGTTGGTGACCTTGTAGCCCAGCGCGTTCAACGAACGCACCGCCGACTCGCGGCCCGGGCCAGGCCCCTTGATGCGGACCTCCAGCGACTTCACGCCGTAATCCAGCGCCACGCGCCCGGCCTTCTCGGCCGCGACCTGCGCGGCGAACGGGGTCGACTTGCGCGAGCCGCGGAAACCCGCGCCACCGGCCGTTGCCCAGGACAATGCATTGCCCTGCCGGTCGGTGATCGTGACGATGGTGTTGTTGAAGGAAGCCTGGACGTGGGCGACGCCGTCGGTGACGACGCGCTTGGTCTTCTTCTTCGAGTTGGAAGCTGGTTTGTCCATGGGTTGTCCGGTAGAAAATATGGGTCGGCGAGGCTCGTCGGAATTACTTCCGGATGGCGCGCCGCGGACCCTTGCGGGTGCGCGCGTTGGTGCGGGTGCGTTGCCCGCGTGCGGGCAGGCCGCGACGATGGCGCAGTCCGCGATAGGTGCCGAGGTCCATCAGGCGCTTGACGCTGATGCCGACCTCGCGGCGCAGGTCGCCCTCGACGCTGAATTTCGCCACTTCACGGCGCAGGTTCTCGACCTCGCCTTCGGAAAGCGACTTGATCGGCGTGGTCGGATCGACACCGGCGGCGGCGCAGGCCTTGCGCGAACGGGTGCGGCCGATGCCGTAGATGCTCTGCAGACCGACCCATACGTGCTTGTTGACCGGCAGGTTGACGCCCGCGATACGTGCCATGTTGTGGTACTCCACCTTGAATGCGTTGCAGGTTCGGCAAACTGTCAATTATAGCAAGAATCGAGCCGGAACGGGAACCCCCGCCCGTCTGTAGCCGCCAGCCCTCCCGCAAAGCCTCAGTTCCGCCGGAGATTGGCCTTCTTGAGCAAGCTTTCGTACTGATGCGAAACCAGGTGCGCAGATACCTGCGCCCGGAAATCCATGGCCACCACCACCACGATCAGGAGCGAAGTGCCGCCGAAGTAGAACGGTACGTGCCACTCCGTCTGCATGAACGTGGGGATCAAACAGACCGCGGCAAGGTACACCGCGCCCGCGCCGGTAAGTCGCGTCAGCACCGCGTCGATATAGTCGGCCGTCGCCTTGCCGGGGCGCAGGCCCGGGATCAGTGCCCCGGAACGCTTCAGGTTGTCCGCGGTTTCCTGCGAGTTGAACACGATCGCGGTATAGAAGAACGCGAAGATGATGATCATCGCCGCATAGATGATCATGTACGGCGGCTCGCCCGGCGACAGCGCCGTGGTCAGGTTCTGCAGCCAGTGCATCTGGCTGGCATTGGAAAACCAGGTGGACGCGGTGGCCGGGAACAGGATCAGCGAGGAGGCAAAGATCGGCGGGATCACGCCGGACATGTTGATCTTGAGCGGCAGGTGCGAACTCTGGTTCTGGTAGGCCTTGGCCCCGCCCTGGCGGCGCGCGTAGTTCACCGTGATCCGCCGCTGCGCGCTTTCCATGAACACGCAGAACGCGGTCACCGCCAGCACGATCACGACCACAAAAAGCACCTTGATCGCGGAGAGCTCGCCGTTGCTCGCCATCGTGAAGGTCTGGGTCAGCGCCTGCGGCAGGCCCGCGACGATGCCCGCGAAGATGATCAGCGAGATGCCATTGCCGATGCCGCGCTCGGTCATCTGCTCGCCCAGCCACATCAGGAACATGCTGCCGGCGGTGAGCCCGATCACCGACGCGAAGATGAAGCCGAAGCCGGGGTCGTACACGATCGGCACGCCGCCGGCCATGCCCTGCTTCTGCAATGCCATCGCCACGCCGAAGGCCTGGAACGCCGAGAGCGCGACCGTGCCCCAGCGGGTGTACTTGGTCAGGATCCGCTGGCCGGACTGCCCTTCCTTCTTCAGCGCCTGCCAGCTCGGAACCACCGAACCCATCATCTGCACCACGATCGATGCCGAGATGTAGGGGATCACGCCCAGCGCGAACAGCGAAAACCGGGCCAGCGCGCCGCCCGAGAACATGTTGAACATGTTCAACAGGCCGCCGCCCTGCTCGATCATCCGGGTCATGGCTTCCGGATTGACGCCCGGCACCGGTATGAACGAGCCCAGCCGGAACACGACCAGCGCGAGCACCACGAACACGAGGCGCTGGCGAAGTTCGGTCAGCTTGCCGAACTGCGACAGTGGATTGGACGATGTTTT
>JBOHYO010000414.1:0-8794 GCA_050737935.1 Rhodanobacteraceae bacterium | reverse complement strand
GCAATCTCCCGCGGATGACGTGGATCTGGCGAGTATGTTTACGGACGCGTACGTGGCGTTGGGCAACAAGACGAGCGCCTTGAAGGAAGCGCGCAGAAACGTTGTGGTGCACTCATACTGTTCGGTCTGCAAGCCCGATGCGGTTGCCCTCCTGGCACAGGTGCAGGCTCGATTTGGCAATCACGACGCAGCGTTGTCGGTATTGCCCAAGCTGCTGACCGAGCCTGCCGGCATTACCGTCGCGCCCCTGCGCTACGCACCGGCCTGGGATCCGCTGCGCAAAGACCCGCGCTTTCGGGCGCTATTGAAGAAATACAGCCAAGCCGCGCCGGCATCGGCTTCTGTCGCCGCGCCGCCAACGATGACGGTCGTTACGGATGCCGGAAATGAATGAATTGCTGGCCCGCCTGAAGCAGCGCAAATTGGTGCAGTGGGCGATTACCTACGTGGCGTTTGCGTTCGCGCTGATCCAGGTCATCGACGTTGTATCAGACAGCTACGGCTGGCCGCACATGGTGATGCATCTCGTTTTCGGGCTGTTGGCGCTGGGCTTCATCGTGATGCTGCTGCTGGCGTGGTACCACGGCGAGAAGGGCCGGCAGTGGGTGAGTGGCGCCGAGCTGCTGTTGATCGCGCTGGTGCTGGCGGTGGGGGGCGGGCTGCTGTGGCAGTTCGGGCGCCCCGCGTTGCCTGCAGTCAATGCGAAGGTCGCGCAGACCGGTCGCACGGTTGCGGTGAAACATCATCCATTGAAGTCCCGTGGACCGGAGGGAGCGATGCGCCATCCGGAGAAATCGGCCCCGGATTCTGCCGCGCTCGCGGCTGCGTCCGGGTCACCCACCGCGCCGGCATCCGCGGCCGCGCAACCCATTCCGCCCAAGTCGATCGCGGTGCTGCCGTTCGAGAACTTGTCCGACGACAAGATGAACGCGTATTTCGTCGCGGGGATGCAGGACCTGATCCTCACCAAGCTGGCCGATGTGGGCAATCTCAAGGTCATCTCGCGCACTTCGACGATGCGGTACCGGAGCCATCCGGACGATCTGAAGACGATCGGCCGACAACTGGGGGTGGCCACGATCCTGGAAGGCAGCGTGCAGAAGCAGGGCAACCAGGTCCTGATCAACGTGCAGTTGATCGACGCGAAAACCGACAACCACATCTGGGCGCAGGTCTATACCCGCAAGCTCGACAACATCTTCGGGGTCGAGGGTGAGGTGGCGGGCAAGATCGCCCAGGCGCTCAACGCGAAACTGTCGCCCGCTCAGACCGAGCAACTGGCTGGGGTTCCGACCACCGACCCGGCCGCCTACGATGCGTTCCTGCGTGCGGAGTACCAGGTCAGTCGCTTCTGGCTCAGCGACCCCACCGCGGACTTCAAGGCCGCGATTTCGCTGTACCGCCAGGCCGTTGCCCAGGATCCCGGCTTCGCATTGGCGTGGGCGCGCTTGTCCTTCAGCGAAAGCATGCTGGTCCGGTGGGGCGGCGGAAGCGAGGAGGAACCGCTGAAATTGATCGAACACGCACGCGCGGATGCCGAGCGCGCGCTGAAACTGGCGCCGGGCATGTCGGCTGCGCACATCGCCATCGGCTACAGCGATTTTTACGGCAAGCGCGATTACGCCGCCGCGCTCAAGGCGTTCGACGCCGCACTCGCGATCCGGCCCAACGATGCCGATGCCCTGGCCGCGTGCGGCTACGTCGAACGCCAGCAGGGTCGTTTCGATGACGGCATCGCTTCGCTCAAACAGGCGCTGTCATACGATCCGCGCAACAGCGGGTTGGCCTACGAGATCGGCAATACCTGGCTGTGGATTCGTCGTTATGCCGAGGCCGAACCCTGGTTCCAGCGCGCGCTTGCGCTGGACCCGAACAGCCTCGCGGCGCGATATCGCGAGTCACAGCTCATCCTGTATCGCAGCGGCGACGTGGCGCGCGCCCTGGCGGCGGCGAAGGGTGAGAGGCCCGCGCTGAAGTCGCTGCGCGTGTATTTTCTGAAGCTGCAGCGCAACTACGGCAAAGCGATCGCATTGCTCCAGACCATGCCCGATACGCCCGAGCTCTTCGCCACCGGCGATCCGAAGGATCTGGAACTGGCCAACCTGTACCGCCTTGCAGGCGACCCGGCAAAGGCGCGGCCGTTGTATGCCGAGGTACTCCCGAAAATCCGCGCCGAGCTCGCACGGCAGCAGGGGCTCAATCCGGCGCTGGCATCCGTGTGGCAGGGGGTTGCCCGTGCCGAGCTGGGGCTCGGGGATATCGCGCAAGGACTGAAAGCGGCCGACAAGGCTCGGGCGGCAGGGGCCAAGGTCAAGGATCTCGTGGCCCGATCGAGCAGGTCGATCACGACCGCCGACCTCTATGCCGAGGTCGGGCGTCCCGATCTTGCCGTGCCAGTGCTGGCCAAGACGCTCGCGACGCCCGGTCTGGGCGCCCACTACGCGCCCGTGCTGCTGTGGATCGACCCGGCGTGGGATCCGCTCCTCCACGATCCCGGCTTCCAGGCGCTACTGAAAAAATACGCCAGCTACAAACCCGCCGTGATTCCCGCCGCGGCGTACCCCTCCGGCGGCGCGCCGATGCCGGTAACCGGCGGCGGAGCCGACCATGCTTGAATTCCTTCAACGCCTGAAACAACGCAAGCTGGTGCAGTGGGCCATCGCCTACGTAGCGTTTGCGTTCGCGCTGATCCAGGTGATCGACGTGGTGGCGGACAGCTACGAATGGCCGCGCCTCGTGATGCACCTGATCTTTGGTGTGCTGACGCTGGGCTTCGTCGTGATGCTGGTATTGGCCTGGTACCACGGGGAACGCGGCGGGCAACGGATATCCGGGCCGGAACTGCTGCTGATCGCGCTGGCGTTGGCGATCGGTGGCGGACTGTTATGGCATTTCGGGAGATCCGGGTCGGCACCCGCTGCACGAATCGCGACGACTGAACCCGCAGGCGTGAACACGGTTGCAATGCGCAGCCCGGACGGAGCCCAGCCCCGTAGCCCGGATGAAGCGCAGCGCAATCCAGGGAAGGCGGCCCCGGATTTCGCCGCGGTGGCGGCTGCATCCGGGCTACGCGGTGAAGTTGCCGCTCGATCCATCCCCGCCAAATCCATCGCCGTCTTGCCCTTCAAGAGCCTGAGCACTGACGAAGGCAATGCCTACTTCGCCGCGGGAATTCAGGATTTGATTCTCACCAAGCTGGCCGACATCGGTGACCTGAAAGTCATCTCGCGCACTTCGACGGAGAGGTTCGCCAGCCACCCGGACGACTTGAAAACCATCGCCCGCCAACTCGGTACGGCGACGATCCTGGAGGGCAGTGTGCAGAAGTCCGGCAGGGTCGTGCTGGTCAATGTGCAATTGATCGATGGGCTTTCGGACAATCAGCTGTGGGCGGAAAGCTATCAGCGCACGCTCGATGATGTGTTCGGAGTGGAAGGTGAGGTTGCGCAACGCGTTGCTGCCGCCTTGAAAACGCGTCTCGATGCGGACGAGGTCGCGCGCATCGCGGCCATCCCGACCGCCAATCCTGAAGCGTATGACTTGTTTCTCCGGGCCGTGTCGCTCCTGGACCGCGGTAATGACAACCTCGACCTGCAAGCCGTCCGACAATCGTTTCCGTTGTTCGCAAGGGCGCTTGGTTCGGACCCGGCTTTTGCGCTGGCGGCGGCCCGCTGGTCCTACGCAGAAAGCCTGGTTGCATTCTTCGGCCAGGGAAGCGATGCCGCGGCACTCAAAACGTCCGCGCGACGGCATGCGCAGCAGGCGCTGTCGCTTCAGCCGGGGTTGGCCGCTGCGCAACTCGCAATGGGTTTCAGCGATCACTGGGGCCGGCAGGACTACGAAGGTTCACGGAAGTGGTTCGACGCAATCCTCGAGGTCCGCCCGCATTTCACCGAGGCGATCGTTGCGCGCGCCCTCGTGTTGCGAAGGACCGGCCACACTGGCGAAGCGATGCGTGAATTGCAGGCGGCGCTGGCGCTCGATCCAAGTAATCCGCTCATCATCGCCGACGTGTCCGAAACCGCGGCCATGATGCGGCGGTACGGAGATGCCGAGCGCATGTTCCGGCTCGCATTGGCGCAGGACACGCGCAGCGGCTGGGCCAGATTGCTGTTCGCGCGATCGATCGTCTGCGCAGGCGGGAGCCTGGTACTGGCGACACGTGTGGTGCAAGGCGATGAACCGGTCATGCGGGTACAGCGGGCGTGGCTGCTCACGTTGCAACAAAAATACGACGCTGCGATTGCGCTACTCGATGGCGTTCCCGACAAACCGGAGAATTTCGGACTCTTCTTCGATCCCAAGGAACTGCAACTGGCGAGGCTTTACCGCTATGCGGGCGATGCCGGCCGGGCGCGTGCGCAGTATGGGCGCGCGCTGCCGCAGCTGCGCGCCCATGCCGGGGCTTTGCGTGGCAACGCGCTGTTGTCCGGGCTGCTCCTGAGTTACGTTGCGGAGGCGGAGCAGGGCGCAGGTGACACGCGCGCCGCAATGGCCACGGCGCAGGATGCGCTGGCACGCGTCCTGCGTGCAGATGACCACGTCAACGGGCCCATCGCGGCGATGCACATCGCGGCCGTGTATGCCCAGGCGGAACGCGCCGACCTTGCGTTGCCCATGCTGGAACGCGAAATCGCGGCGCCCGATGGCGGTTTGCGGATGTCGCCCGCGCTGCTGCGCATCGATCCCGCGTGGAAACCGATCCGCAATGATCCGCGTTTCCAGGCGCTGCTGAAACGATACCCCACCGCGACGGCTTCGACATCCGCCGTCGTGCCGGCTCCCCCATCGTCAATCTGACCTGATTGCGGACGCTATCATGCGTCGAGTCTGCCGCGCGGGAATCAGGTGCGCGCGTCTAGGGGTGCGGTTGTGCCGGGACCGGGATTCCTCAAGGAACTGCAGCGCCACCACGTGTTTCGCGTGGCGGCGACCTATGCCGTGGTCGGCTGGCTGGTGATCCAGGTCGTCGCGGTCGTCTTCCCGTTGCTGGAATTTCCCGCATGGCTGGCGCGCGCCATCGTGATATTGGTGCTGGTGGGGTTCCCGATCACGCTCGTGCTGGCGTGGGGATTCCAGACGCCGCGCGAGGAGTGGCAGGCCTCGGCCAGCATGCGTCGGCGTTCGCTCAGGATGGGGTTCACGCTGGGGGGCGTCGGTGTGCTGATGGCACTGCTCGCCGGTTCGGTGTGGTGGTATCTCAGTCCGATCGAACACACCTTGCGCGATGCGCCAGCGGAATCCGTCGCGGCTTCGGTCCCTCCGCAGTCGGCGATCAATCCCGACTCCATCGCGGTGCTTCCGCTCGCGGTGCTGGGCGGCGGCGCGGCAAACGAGTACCTGGGCCAGGGCATCAGCGAGGAATTGCTGAACGCGCTTTCGCGCATTCCGCGCCTGGAGGTGATCGGCCGCACGTCTTCGTTTCGCTTCGGCAACAGCCAGATCGGCGCGCGCGCAATCGGGCGGCAACTGGGCGTACGCAATCTGCTCTCGGGCGTCGTGCAGCGTTCCGGAAACGAGTTGCGGATCGACATGGAACTGGACGACACCGTTACCGGCGAGAAGTTGTGGTCCGACCAGTACGACGAAAAGATGGGCGACCTGTTCGCGCTGGAAGACAGGATTTCCGGCGCGGTGGTTGCGGCCTTGCAGCTCAAGCTGGGCGGAATCGACGCCGGCAAGCTGGTATTCGCAGGCACTGCCGATCCGCAGGCGCACGACCTGTACCTGCAGGGCACGCGTCTTTCCTGGCATACCGACCAACTCGGCCTGGAGCAGGCCCTGGCGCTGTTCGAACAGGCGATCGCGATCGACCCGAATTTCGCCGCGGCCTGGGCGGGCATGGCGCGTGCGTACATCTACCTTGCCGATGTGTACCGCGCGCCGCTGAGCATCCTGCCGGCGATGCGGGGCGCCGCGGAAAAAGCGGTCGCGTTGAATCCCGAGTTGGCGGAAGGCCATCTCCAGCTTGGCTACATCGCAATGAGCTACGACCTGGATTTCGCGAAGGCGAAGCAGGAGTTGGAACTCGCCGTGAAGCTGGGGCCGAGCGTCGCTGAAGCGCACGCGCTGCAGGGTTTTTACCTGCTGCGCGTCGACAGGAATCCGGCCGAGGCACGCAAGCAATTGCAGATTGCGCAAAAACTGGATCCTTTGAATCCCTGGTACCCGCGCTGGGAAGCGTATGCGGCGATCGTACAGCACGACGAAGTCGCGGCAATGGACCTGGCCCAGCGGATCGATCGCATCGATCCTGACTTCGCCTACAACGGCGACGCGGTGGCAATGGTGGACGGAGGATTCGGGCATTGGCAAGCGTGCGTGGACCGTTACACGCAGCAAAACGCGAAACCGAGTCCGTCCAGCCCGCAGCTCGCGGTCTGCCAGGCGCACGTCGGCGAAGTCGCGCAAGCACGCGCGGCCCTGGAAAAGTTGCTGGCCGATGCGCAGCATCGCTATGTCGATCGCACCAACACGGCGGCGATCTACGCCGCGCTGGGCGACAAGGACCGTGCGGTGGAGCAGCTGAGCAGGCGAACCGGGATCGTTCCGCGCACATGGACAGTATCTGGATGAATCCGTGGTATCGGCCGCTGCATGGCGACCCGCACTTCGAGGCATTGGTCGCGCGCATCGCCACGGGCGCCCGCTCGCCCGAGCCCGTGGCATCACAGTGAAGCCGCCGCCTGGCGCCGGGTTCGCCCGTGTCCGCAGCGCGCGGGACAAGCGGCGCCGGCCGCGGCGCCGCAGCGTCCCGGCGGTGTCCGCGGCCGCATCAGGCCTTGCGCTGGGCGCGCCGCGCGTGCGCCCGGGGCGTGATCGCCTTGCCGTAGCGACACGCGTAGAACTGCGTGATTTCCGCGCCGAGGAACAGAATCAACGCGCTGTAATACACCCATACGACCAGCAGGATCAGCGAACCGGCCGCGCCGGCGGAACTGTATCGCAGGTGGGCGAGATAGGCGCCCAGCGCATATTTGCCGATCGTGAACAGCACGCCCGTGATCAGCGCGCCGACGAGCACGTCGTGCCAGTCGATCACGGCATCCGGCACGTACTTGAACAACATCGCGATCACGCCGGAAACGATTGCGAGCGAAACCAGCGCATAGACCACCCGCAGTACGGTCGGCGCACCGGGGAACAGGCCGGACAGATAGCCGTGCGCACCCGCGAGCGCGGCGCTCGCGGCCATGGACACCAGCAGGATGAATGCCATCCCGAAGACGATGGCAAGCGCAAGCAGTCGCGAACCGAGCAGGCGCCAGATCGCGCTTCGGCTGGGTACTGCCTTGACGTCCCAGATCTGGTTGAGTGCGGTCTGCAGGTGGCCGAACACGGTGGTTGCGCCGACCACCAGGACCACCGTCCCGATGATCGTCGACAGCACGCTGGCGTGATGGTTGCCGGCCTGCGACAACAGCGCGCGGACGACATCCGCCTGCTGCTGTCCGACCACCGCACCGACCCGGGCGAGCAGTTGCTCGCGCGCGGCCTCCCTGCCGAAAACGAGGCCGGCCACGCCGGTCAGCAGCAGGAACAGCGGCACCATCGACAACAGCGTGAAATAACTCAGCGCCGCCGCTAGCTGGAACGGCTTGTCGGCGAGGAATTCCGTCGTGAACGACTTTGCGGTCGTCCAGACCGAGTGCGATCGGGTTCCGTCGTCCATGACGTGCAATGCCTGGCAGGGTGACAGCCGATAGCATGCCAGCGAACGCGTGGAATTTTCGTGCAACTGGCGAAGCGGTTCGGGTCCGGTTGGGATTGCTGGACGCCTGCGGGCGGCCGAAGTGAGCGGCCAGGCGACGCTGCCGGCGCGCAGCAGATCGCGAGCGGCTGTCGCGGGAGCCGTGCCGAGCCGGCGGATCGGTTAAAATCGCGGTTTTGCGGGAGGCCGCATGAGCGCATCCTCATCCGCCGGCGCGCGTTTCCGCGCCGCGGTTGCCGCCGAATCGCCGCTTCAAGTGGTTGGCGCGATCACCGCCTACGCCGGCCTGATGGCCAAGCGCGTGGGCTACCGGGCGTTGTACCTCTCGGGCGGCGGTGTCGCTGCCAATTCGCTCGGCATGCCCGACCTCGGCATCTCGACCATGGAAGACGTGCTGACGGATGCGCGCCGCATCGTGGATGCGACGCAGTTGCCGTTGCTGGTGGACATCGACACCGGTTGGGGCGGCGCCTTCAACATCGCGCGCACCATCCGTTCCTTCGAGCGAGTCGGCGTTGCCGCGGTGCACATGGAGGACCAGGTCGGCCAGAAGCGCTGCGGGCATCGCCCCGGGAAGGAAGTGGTGCCGAAGGAGGAAATGGTCGATCGCGTGAAGGCTGCGGTGGACGCGAAGACCGATCGCGATTTCGTGCTCATGGCGCGCACCGATGCGGCGGCGAAAGAGGGCATCGATGCCGCGATCGAACGCGCGATGGCCTACGTCGAGGCAGGCGCGGACATGATCTTTCCCGAGGCGATGAAGACGCTCGACGATTACCGCAAGTTCAAGGCCGCCGTAAAGGTGCCGATCCTCGCCAACCTGACGGAGTTCGGCTCGACGCCGTTCTTCACCGTCGAAGAACTGCGCTCGGCAAACGTGGACATCGCGCTGTACTGCTGCGGCGCCTATCGCGCGATGAACAAGGCCGCGCTCGGCTTCTACGAAACCGTGCGCCGCGAGGGCACCCAGAAATCCGTCGTTCCGCGAATGCAGACGCGCGAAGAACTGTACGACTTCCTCGGCTACCACGCCTACGAGCAAAAGCTCGACGAGTTGTTCACCGGCGGTGGGAAGGATTGATC
>JBOHYO010000413.1:0-1670 GCA_050737935.1 Rhodanobacteraceae bacterium | reverse complement strand
GCGCGTTCGGCGAAGCCGCCGCGTGGCCGGTGCAGGCGTTCCTCGCGAATTTCTGGGACGAGTTCGAGTACTTCGTCGAGCACGGGCGTTCGGTGGTTGATGACGAGCAGAAGGTGGCGGCATGAATCTGCCTATGGTGTCCGGGTCCCGCGGGGATTCCGTATGAGCGCCCAGCCCAAAGACATCAAACCACCGGTCGAGATGGTCGAGCTCGAGATCGACGGGCACGCAGTGCGCGCGGCCAAGGGTTCCACGATCATCCAGGCGGTCGACGTCGCGAAGATCCCGCTGCCGCGCTTTTGCTACCACGAGAAGCTGCCGATCGCCGCGAACTGCCGGCAGTGCATGGTGGAAGTGGAGCAGGGCGGCAAGATGGTCCCGAAGCCGCAGGTCGCCTGCGCGACACCGGTGGCGGCCGGCATGAAGGTGTTCACGCGCTCGCCGAACGCGATGAAGTGGCAGCGGAACACGATGGAGTTCCTGCTGATCAACCATCCGCTGGACTGCCCGATCTGCGACCAGGGCGGAGAGTGCGAGCTGCAGGACATCTCGATGGGCTACGGACGCTCGGTGACGCGTTTCACCGAGCGCAAGCGCACGGTGGCCGACGAGAACATCGGCCCGCTGGTCGCGACCGAGATGACCCGCTGCATCCACTGCACGCGTTGCGTACGCTTCGTGGGTGACATTGCGGGCACGTATGAGCTCGGCGACATGAGTCGTGCCGACAGTCACGTGGTCGGTACCTATATCGGACGCACCATCGAATCCGAGCTTTCCGGAAACGTGATCGACGTGTGTCCGGTCGGCGCGCTCACGGACAAGGTATTCCAGTTCAAGGCGCGTGCATGGGAACTGATCGCAAAGGCTTCGATCGGCTACCACGACGCGCTGGGCTCCAACCTGTGGCTGCACACCATGCGCGGCCCAGTCCTGCGCGCGGTGCCGCGCGAAAACGAGGCGATCAACGAATGCTGGCTCGCCGACCGCGACCGCTATAGTCACGAAGGCCTGTACGCCGAGGACCGCGCCCTGCAGCCGATGATCCGCAAGGGCGACGAACTCGTGGAGGTGCCGTGGGACGAGGCGATTGCCTTCGTCGCGGCCGGCCTGAAGCAAGCGGGCAATGACGTCGGCGCGCTGGTGGCGCCGATGACCTCCTGCGAGGAAGGCCATCTTTTGTCCCGGCTCGTGCGCGGATTGGGCAGCGAACGCATCGACCATCGGCTTCGGGTGCAGGACTTCTCGGACGGCGGTCCCGCGGGCCAGACCTTCGAGATGCCGGTGGAACAGGTCCAGGACGTGATCGCGGCGCTGGTCGTTGGCGCCAATCTCCGCCAGGAGATGCCGCTCCTGAATCACCGCTTGCGCCACGCCAGCCGCCACGATGCCACGAAGCACGCGGCGTCCAATCCGGCGCATTACGACATCGCCGCGGTGCACGGCGGCAGCATCTACGCGATCAACCCGGTGCACTTCGATTTCAACTACGAGCTCGCCGGCGAGAAGGTGTTCGCGCCGCAGGATTTCGTCGATGCGATGCTGTGCACGGCGAAAGCCGCGGGCGTGCGAAGCGATGACCGCGCACTGGCCGATGCGATCACCGCCGCGGACGATCACGACGAGGCGCACGAGTGGTGCGAGGCGCTGCGCGACGCGGGGTCTTCGGT
>JBOHYO010000412.1:0-4291 GCA_050737935.1 Rhodanobacteraceae bacterium | reverse complement strand
GGCATCATAGCGCGGGCATCGTCAGTGGCCAAGGTTAACAAGGCCGATTTCGCAACGAAATTTTGTTGCTCGTAAAATCAGTCACCTAGAACGTTAATGTTTCGTTGTTTCTAGAGTTATCCACAATACGTAAGCGTATGCATTGGCAGAGCGGGGCTGGCGAGAAATCCAGCCAGGCAGGGCCGTTTTGCCCCTGTCGCGCAACAAACATTGGCTTGCGTCATGATCGATTCGCTGAAGCGGCCACCAGGCAAGATCGACCGACGCTTTGAAGAGTCCGCACAAGGGGCGACGCCGGCAGAGATGCCGGGGTCGATCGATGTGATCGACGGCGATCAGCGATGGGCCCATTCGGTTGCCGCGCTCAATCAGCGTTTCGCCAGTCGGCTGTGGCGATAGCCGTAGCCGAAGTAAATCGCGAAACCGAACAGCGTCCACAGCCCCATCAGCGTCCAGTTGTACCAGTTTTCCCAGTACAGCAGCATCAGGCAGCTCAGCACACCCAGCGTGCATGTCACCGGTGCCCACGGCACCCGGAACGTGCGCGGCAAGTCCGGCCGGGTACTGCGCAGGATCAGCACGCCCGCGCACACTGCGACGAACGCGAGCAGCGTGCCCATCGAAACGAGGTCACCAAGCACATCCAGCGGAAAGACCGCGGCGAGCAGAGCGATGCCGGCGCCGGTAATCAGCGTGTTGATGTGCGGCGTGCGGTAGCGCGGATGCAGCTTCGAGAAGACCGGTGGCAGCATGCCGTCGCGGCTCATGATCATGAAGATGCGCGGCTGCGCGATGATCATCACCAGCACGACCGACGACAGCCCCAACAATGCGCCGATTTCGACCAGCCAGCGCAGCCAGTCGAGCTGCGGATGCGCTTTCACCGCCGTCACGACGGGTTCGGCTGTGCCGAGCAGGTTGTAGGGGATCAGGCCGGTCAATACCGCCGCCATGCCGATGTAAAGGACGGTGCAGATCGCCAATGAGACCAGGGTGCCGATCGGCAGGTCGCGCTGCGGGTTTTTCGCCTCCTGGGCCGCTGTGGATGTCGCCTCGAACCCGATGTAGGCGAAGAACACCAAAGTCGCCGCGCGCATGATGCCGCCCCAGCCGTATTTCTCCGGGCCCTCCGCGGGCGGAATGAACGGGTGCCACAGGGCTGGATTGACGTAGTGCCATCCAGCCACGATCACGATCACGATCAGCGTGACCTTGAGGATCACGATGGCGGTGTTGACGCCGCTCGACTCGCGGATTCCTACGTAGCAGAGCCAGGTCAACAGCAGCACCAGCACGACTGCCGGCAAATCGAACAGGGCACCCGTGAGTACCAGATGCTTGTCCACGAACGCGATCGGAGCATTGGTCAGCATGTCGGGCAGGTGCAGGCCCATGTGGTCGAGCAGGCTCTTGAAGTAACCTGTCCAGCTCACGGCCACCGCCGACGCCGATACGCCGTATTCCAGCACCATGTTCCAGCCGATGAACCAGGCCACCAACTCGCCCAGCGTGGCGTAGGCGTACGAATACGAGCTGCCCGACATCGGAATCAGGGTCGCGAACTCGGCGTAACACAACGCGGTGAAACTGCAACAGATCGCTGCGATCACGAACGAGAGCACGATCGCGGGGCCGGCGTGCTCGGCCGCGGCCACGCCCGTGATCACGAAGATGCCGCCGCCGATCACGGCGCCGATGCCGAGCGCGGTCAGCCCCCATGGGCCGAGCGTGCGGCGCAACTCGATGCCACCCGCAATGTCCGGGCCGCCGGTGTCGTCGACCGGTTTGCGCGCGAGCAGCCGGGTCAGCATTCTCGTACCCACCCGGACGCCAAGGAGGTGCGGCGGCAACCAATCAGGATTGTCATTCCGCCCGGCCGACCGGCATGCGCGAAGCCTCCGACCGCAGCCGGCTGTTGCGATAGCCGTAGAAGCCGTAGATCAGGAACCCGACCACGATCCAGCCGATCAGCAGCGGCCAGCGGACCGCGAATACCTGCCAGAACAGGAACAGGCAGACGATGGCGCCCAGCGGACAGATCAGCCACGGCACGGGCACCCGGAACGAGCGGTGCAATTCGGGGCGCGTCTTGCGCAACACCAGCACGCCGATGCATACCGTGGCGAACGCCAGCAGCGTGCCCATCGACACCACATCGCCCAGCACGTCCACCGGGAACAGGCCAGCCAGCACCAGGGCGATTGCGGCGACGATCACGGTACCGACGTGCGGCGTGCGGTATTTCTTGTGCACGCGCCCGAACGGCTTGGGCAACAAACCGTCCTTGGACATCGTGTAGAAGATGCGCGGCTGGCCCATCAGCATCACCAAGATCACCGACGACAGGCCGAGCAGGGCACCCAGCACCACCACGCCCTTGAGCGCCGTCAGCATCACCGATGCCGTGGAACCCGCCGCCACTGTGCCGAGCACGAAGTTGAGGGCCGTGGCCACCGGCTCGGCCGTATTCAGGCTCTGGTAGGGCGCGAGGCCGGTCAGGGCGGCCGCCATCGCGATGTACAGGACGGTGCAGATCAGCAGCGAACCGAGGATCCCGATCGGCATGTCGCGCTGCGGATTCTTCGCTTCGCCGGCCGCGGTGGACACGGCGTCGAAGCCGATATACGCGAAGAACACCAGCGACGCCCCCCGCAGGATGCCGGGCCAACCGTAATGCGTGCCGCCTTCGTTGGCCGGGATGAACGGATGCCAATGGGCCGGGTTGATGTAGCGGAAGGTCAGCGCGAGGAACAGCAGGATCACGATGACCTTGATCGCCACGATGACGGCGTTCACCGTCGCCGATTCGGAGATGCCGCGATAGCACAGCCAGCCGATCGCGGCGACGATCGCCATCGCCGGCAGGTTGAGGACATGGCCGGTTGCAACGAGATGCCCGGCTTCGTTGAACCCGAAGGGTGCGGCGGCGAGCGAAGTCGGCAGTGCCAGCGGTACGCCGATGAGGTTGCCGATCATGGACAGCAGCTCGTTGAAATACCCCGACCAGCCAACCGCCACGGTCGAGGCCGCGAACAGGTATTCGAGCACCAGGTTCCAGCCGACGAACCACGCCACCACTTCGCCCAGCGTCGCGTAGGTATAGGAATACGCGCTGCCGGATACCGGCAGCATCGCGGCGAACTCGGCGTAGCAGAGGCCGGCGAGCGCGCAGGCAACGCCGGCAAAAATGAAGCTGATGACCAGCGCAGGACCGGCAAACTGGGCCGCAGCCGTGCCGGTCAGCACGAAGATGCCGGCGCCGATCACTGCGCCGATGCCGAGCAACACCAGGTGCCGCGCGGTGAGCACACGCTTCAGCGATGCCTCGCCCTGCAGCCCGCCCTCGATCGGCTCGCCAGCCGCGACATGACCGGCGGGTGCGATCGGATGGGTGGCGAAAAGTCCACGGATCATGCAATTCCCCTCAAGGTATGGTTCCCGCGATCGTCCGAGACGGCGCGCCCGCACATCTCCTTGCAGCACGCATTCGCGCAAACATACCCAAGCCTTGGACCGCGTACAAGCGCCAATCGTCATCGATCGGTCTGGCCGATGGCGGCCGGCGGGGAAAGGCCCAGCGGGGAGCGCGGTGCCGCCGCGGATCGGTCAGGCGCGGCCCGCGAATTGCCCCGTCACGGTGTTGACCCACACGCGCTCCCCGGTGCTGATGTATTCGGGTACCTGGATTTCGAAGCCCGTATCGAGCATGGCGGGTTTGGTGCGCTTGGTCGCCGAGGCGCCTTTCAGTTCCGGCGCGGTGTCGACGACCGTCATTGCGACGCTGGTCGGCACCTGCAAGGCAACTGGCGCGTCGTCGATCAACTGCACGTAGTAACCGTCGACGCCCTCGACGACGTACGCGGCGCTGTCGCCGACCATTTCCGGATCGAGTGTGTAGGGCGTGTAGTCTTCGGCATCGAGGAACACGAACGCGTCGCCA
Source organism: Rhodanobacteraceae bacterium (assembly GCA_050737935.1). Classification (GTDB taxonomy): domain Bacteria; phylum Pseudomonadota; class Gammaproteobacteria; order Xanthomonadales; family Rhodanobacteraceae; genus 66-474. The sequence goes on along the minus strand of JBOHYO010000412.1, from coordinate 351 downwards.
TCCTTGTACGAATAGTTCGCGGCGCGGCGGGTGAGTTCCATTTCCTTCAGGATGTCGTCGGCGCGCAGGCTCAGGTCGAACTTGCGCCCGCCCGGGATCGAATACAGCGTGAAGCGGAACGTGACGTTGCCGCCGCGCGCGGTCGGCGCGCTGCGCTCGAGGTCGCGCACCTGGTACACGGTGCCTTCGTGTTCGACCACGTTGCCTTTCTTGACGTCGGAGGCTTTCATTGGGTTCGGGAATGGGGAATGGAGAATGGGGAATCGGGAAAGCATGAAACCGGCGTCATTCCGGGACCACCGCGGTTTTACCGCGGTGGAACCCGGAATCCATTTTGACCTTGCTTTCAAA